>DASZYN010000729.1:0-1835 GCA_035545435.1 Acidobacteriaceae bacterium
CCGACCCAATTCGGGAACACGACCCGGGGTGCACCGCTCAAATCCATCTTTGAGCGCCATCCACCGCATCGCCACTGCTCATGCCCCTGGTAAATCCTCGCCTCAGACTGAGGCCGCGGTTCGGCTCCGCAACCCAACTCCCCCTCCGCCTAAAATGTGTCCAGGCTCTGCAAACGGCAGCGATCCCTTATCCCATGTTTCTGCCCCTAATCCTGCTGGCTCTCTGCTTCGCCGCGCTCTGCTGGTTTCTGCGCAACGATCTGACCGAGTACGCGGCCTTCAAAAAACTCACTGACACGCGCGATCGTCAACGACGCATTCGCGTCTGGATCCTGCGCAGCTTTCTGCTGTTCTTTGCCGGCACCGCCGTTTGCCTCGCGGTCCTCCGCCGCCTGAAAGCGCCCTTCGTCTTTCCTTCCGAGTTTCTGCCGCTCGCCGCACGCTTCCACGCCGCCATCCCCGGAAACCATGCCCACGCAAGCCAGGTACTTCTCCCTTTCATGATCGGGGCAGGCGGAGGCGTCCTGATCGGCATTCTCCTCGCATTGCTTTTCGCCCGCCGCTTCAGACCGGCACGCCTCGGCGACATCGACGCCCTCATGCCTCGCAACAGAGCCGAAACCCTGTGGATGGCGCTCATTTCCGTCAACGCCGGGGTCAGCGAAGAATTGTTTTTCCGTCTGCTGCTGCCGCTTCTGCTCACCCTTGCCACACGCAGCGCTCTCACTTCATTCCTGATCGCCGCCGTCATCTTCGGCCTCGTGCATCTCTATCAGCGGCTGCCCGGCATCCTCGCCACCACGCTCATCGGCCTCGCGCTCTCCGCCGTTTATCTAATCACCGGCAATCTCTGGATCGCCGTTCTCCTCCACATCGTCCTCGATCTCATTGGAGTCGTGGTGCGTCCCAGTCTTGAGCGATGGCTCCGCCCTGCGGCACGACGCTGAAATCACCCTTACGACGCGAATTCCTGAAACGCCTCGGCCACCCGGCACACTTACCCGCCAGGAGGAACCTTCCCCATGAGAATTTGCATCAAGATCGGGGATCGGACGTGGTGCTTCAACATTCCGATCCTTCTCTACCCATTGCATCCACCCAAGCCGGACCCCGAAAAGGAATATGGCGAACTGATCTACGACGCCACCATCCTTGCGTCCGTCAACGCCGCGGCCAAACAACTTTCCGATGCCGGCGTCCGCGAAGCGCTCAACACCGGAGTCGCGCATGCCGTTGCTGCCGCGCAGAAAAAAGCCGGCGCCAACGTCACGCTCTCTCTCGAGCGCTGAACAACAGGGCCCACGCAAGCCTTCGCGCTTGTGTGGGCCCCTGTTCCTTACCTCGCTTACTGCAATCCGCCGCTTACAACCAGCGTCTCGCCCGTCAGCCATCCCGACTCGTCCGACGCCAAAAACACCGCGATCGGCGCAAAGTCATCCGGCTTTCCGATCCTTCCCAGCGGCGTCCGCTCGATCAATCCCTTCATGAAGTCCGACCCAATGAATCCGGCCGCATGCGTCCCTTCGGTCTCCACGGGTCCTGGATTGATCGAGTTCACTCGAATCTTCTTCGGCCCCAGCTCGCTGGCCAGTACGCGCGTCACCGTGTCCAGCGCACCCTTTGTCGCCGAGTACACAACCGTCGCCGGCGTCGCCGACTTACTGACCACCGAACCCACATTGATCACCGATCCGCCCTCGCCCAGGTACTTTGCCGCTTCGCGCGTCGCCAGAATCGGTCCCAGCACGTTGGTGTCGAACATGCGGTGGAAGTGCTGCTCCGAAACGTCGCCGATCGGCGCAAATTCGTAGACGCCTGCATTATTCACCAGCACA
>DASZYN010000730.1:0-1983 GCA_035545435.1 Acidobacteriaceae bacterium
GCCCGCGTGTTTTGTTTCTGGAACACGCCCAGCATCGCCGACGTGACCGTCGACGAGTTCTGCTTCTCCACTCCGCGCATCATCATGCACAGGTGCCGCGCTTCAATCACCACGCCCACGCCCTGGGGATGAATTGCCTCCTGAATGGCTTCCGCGATCTGCCGCGTCAGCCGCTCCTGCACCTGCAGCCGGCGCGCAAACACCTCCACCAGACGCGGCGCCTTGCTCAGACCGATCACCTTGCCGTCGGGAATGTACGCAACGTGCACCTTGCCGAAGAACGGCAGCATGTGGTGCTCGCACAGCGAGTACATCTCGATGTCCTTCACGATCACCATCTCGTCGTAGGCCACGTCGAACAGCGCGCCGTGCAGAACTTCGTTCGGATCCGCGTGATATCCCTTCGTCAGAAACTCCAGAGCCTTCTCGATCCGCTCCGGCGTCTTTTCGAGGCCATCCCGCGACGGATCGGCGTCGTACCGCCGGATGATCTCGCGATAGATATCCTGCGTCGAAACGTCTTCCAGACCCGTCCGCCCAATAATTCTGGCGTCTAACTTCTCCCGCCGCCCGTTGACCGATGCTCTTGCCATCGCTTACACCCTGTCCCCTTGCTGTTCTTCCCAATACTCAAATGAGTTGTTCGAGGTCTCGAGGATACAAACTCGCACAGAATTTTTGGCCGGTAACACACGCCGCAGCCGCTTCTCCACCTCGATGACCAGGTTCTCCGTCGTCGGCACCTGTGCGCGAAAGCACTCCAGCGTATTCAGATTCTGGTGATCGAAGGGCTCCACAACTTCCCGGTTCACGAAGCCGTCCAGCTCGCCCAGATCGAACACCATGCCCGTCACCGGATCGATTTCCCCTCCCACGAGCACTTCCACCGTGTAATTGTGCCCGTGTCCGTGCGGATTAGCGCACTTGCCGTACACATTCCGATTCTCGGCCTCGCTGAACGACTCACAAAAGAGTCTGTGCGAAGCGCTCAGCCGATATCGCCGCCCCAGAAACGCTCTCATGCTTTGTCATCCCGACCGACGCGAGCAGCACAAGCGAAGCGGAGGGGCCTGCTTTTCCGCTGGAACCGCATGGCTAGTCCTCCCCAAAATAATCTGCAAACAAGTCCGGCATCTCATAGACGCGCACCCGATACAACCGCGCCTTGCCCGGTATCTTCCCCTGCAGACGCTTCCACACGGCTACCGCGATATTCTCTGTGGTCGGAATCGCCGCCTTGAACTCCGGCACCTCCAGATTCAGATGGCGATGATCGTATACGGAGACCACTTCGCGCTCCATCGCGTCCTTCAGCTCTTTCAGATCGACCACGAACCCGGTCACCGGATCGACAGCGCCCGCCACCGTCACTTCGAGCGTGTAATTGTGCCCGTGTCCGTTACGATTGGCGCACTTGCCAAACACGCGCGCGTTTTCTTCCGCGCTCCACGCCTCGTTCCAGTAGTAGTGCGCCGCCGAAAACTCCGCCTTGCGTGTTAACAGGATCACTACTCTCTGCTCCCTATCTTCTGCTCTCTTCCCTTCCAGACTACCTGCTTGACGACGGTCACGCGAAACCAGCTTCGCCACAGCAGCCACGCATACAGCGGAATCCCCAGGGGCGCCAGCACGCAGTCACGGAACGGAAAATTCGACTTCGCCACGCGCCCATACAGTCCCCACAGGGCTCGCAGCCACACCAGGGCCAGCGCCGCCGTCGCCAGCGGCGTGCCTAAAACTCCGGTTCGCGCCGCTGGATTCACAGTCCGCAGCCACCAGAAGAACCACATCAGCGCCGGAATTCCGGCCAGGACGCCCAGTTGCAGCAGTCGCACGCCAGCGAGCATGGGAGCATTCCCAAACAGCAGCGCCAGGTTCTTCGTCCATCCTTCCACCATCGCGCCGAAGGTGCGGTACATCCTCGCCGCCACCGCCTCCGGCGCATACCGGAACCGCAGCCCCAGTTTCCGCCGCTTCACCAGG
>DASZYN010000731.1:0-2670 GCA_035545435.1 Acidobacteriaceae bacterium
CAGCCCGCTTCGCAGTGCTGTATTGCTTCCGATTCTGTACTGGTAGCCCTTGTGCTCCAGCAGCAGCGTTAGCTTTTCGAGCGCGCTATGCAGACCCACCGGCAGCAGCAGCGTCGATCCCGGCCGCAACGGACCCGGCACACTCTCGAGCGTCGTTACCTTCCCTGTGTCCAGCGAAATCTCGCTCGCGCTCGTGTCCCGGTTCAGCGAAACCAGCGCCCCGGCTGGAACCCATGCCAGCGCCATCGGCGACTGCGGCACCGTTGCAATCACTTCCGCCTTCTTCTCGTCAGGATTCAGCCGATACACGGCATTTCTTGCCGCATCGGTGAAATAAACCTTTCCCTTCCCATCTGCGGTCAGCCCATCGGCGTTGCTGAAACCCGTAGCCACCCGCTCCAGCCTCGCCCCAGGCGCAAACGCCACAGGCAACGGCAACGGTGCGCTCTTTTTCAGTGCCGCTCCCGGCACGAACGAAACAAAATGATGCGCGCGGACCTCCACGCCGCTCCCCTCATCGAACACGCTGTTATCGAACGCCAGCCGCGTCTGGCTGAACACCTTCACGTTGCTGAATTCCGCGCCGTCCGAATTATGCGCCACCACCGCATCCTTCTTCGGCAGCGCCGTCCGCGACACCCGATACATATACGTGTTCGCGAACGTCACGTTCTTCGCCGCGTCCAGCGTCACCGGCACCGCCTCCTGCCCTTCCGGATTCTCCTCCTCCGTCTGCAGGTCGTAGATTCGCCAGTTCGCCGCATGATCGATCCGCACTTCATTCCACATGTGGTGCTCACACGAGAACTGGTAGATCCTGCCCGGTGTCGTGGTGTTCTCGATCGCCAGTCCAGCCCGCGCAGTCCCCGTGTGCGACCAAATCCCCCGCAGCACTCCCCCGCCACCATCCTTCACCCACAAACTCGGATACTGAGCATCGAGCTGCATCGGCGGCCGCTGCGCAAACGGAAGCGGGACCGGGGCTGCCGGCTCCAGTGCCTTCACGTACTCGCTCCGCCCGCGCCAGAAGTCCACATCCTCGAGCATCGAGTGCGCTCCCGCACTCCACACCACGCCCGCTGCTCGCGGATTTCCATTCCCGGTCGCGATCCCAATTCCCGTCACGATACTTGTTCCGTCCCGCGGCACAAACAGCAGCGGAATCGCCGGCCCGTCGCCCTGAAAATGCGAATCGTTGTCGGCCAGTACGAACTGCGTCGTGAAGGGGCTCAACCCGATCAACACCGTGTTCGCCTTCAACAGAAGCGATCCCGTCAGGCGATAAAACCCGCTCGGAAAGTACAGCGCCTGATGCGCGTTAATCGCCTGCTGCAGCACCGTCGTGTCGTCCGTGCCTCCGTCGCCTTTTGCACCCAGGTCGCGAACGTTGACCCAGGACCGCATAGGCGGCAGCATCGGAATATCGCTCTTGATCGAAGCAGCGTCCGCTGGCAGCGGTTTGTGCCTCTGATCTACGGCGATGCCCTGCTCACGTCCGTCCGGGCCGATCCGCAGTCCGAGCGTGAAGCTCTGCTCAACAAAGCTCATCGAGGGATGGAGAACGAACCCAGGAGGATTCGCGGATCCCACCTCGTCCTGGCTCGCCTCGAACCTGGCCACCTTCTCACACCGAACATTCTCCAGCGTGATCTCGTTCCGCAGATTCTCCGTGTCTCCCAGTCGCAGGACTGTGTCGACATTCCGCATCGTCAGATCGCGCCCGTACAACTGCTCCACTTCGCCCGGCGGAATCTCCACCGCCACCGGCACGTCGGCGAAACTGTCACGCACGAGGGTCATCCCCGCCTCGTGCGTGCTGATCGCCGCCACTTTTTGTCCATCGAAACTGGAATCCATCAGCAGAAACTGCCACGCCGGCGACGTCTTTCCTGTGACAATCCCATACTGCCCACCTTCGACGTGAAGATCGAATGCCTGATTCCCAGCATGCTCGATCGCCGCTCGCGCCGACCCCAGATGAAACTTCGCATGCGCCACGAAGCTGTGCTGCGCCACGTTGAATCGCACCGCTACCGCAGCCGGGTTCCCCGCCCCAATCTCAAAATCGATATTCGAAACTACGCTGAAGAACGTGAACTCGCTGGCATCGGCGATCGGTTGGCCTTCCGGCGTTCGCTCATCGGCGAACCACAGCAGGTCCTTGTCCGCACCTTCCTGGAATCCGGGCGTCTGCGCCGCCAGCACGAATACCGGCCGCCGTTCACCGTACCCAATCAGCCGAATGCCCGCCCAAACATGGATCGTCCGCGTCAGCCGGTAGCGCCCCTCCGGCACAAACACGATGCCGTGATGCACCGTCTCCTGCGCGCGGTCGATCGCGCGCTGCAGCGCATCGGAATCGTCGCCCACCCCGTCGCCCCGCACCTCAAAATCCGAGCGCGTCAAATAGACGGCATGCGCATCGTTGGGACGGAGCGGATAGACAGATTGCGCGACCCCGTTCTGGCCAATGGCAAGAATCAGTCCCAGCAGGAAGATCTGGCCGCCCTTCGCCGTTTCCGTCAACTGAAATCCCTTCGTCTTCACGCTCCCGATGCTACTCCGCGACTGCGGTTTCGGAACCTCGGCCAGACCGTGCTGATCCCTTCGCCTCGCCCGCTCGTTAAGTGGCCCCGATTCCGCTGTCCACGACGGGTCCGGCCGACTCTT
>DASZYN010000732.1:0-4614 GCA_035545435.1 Acidobacteriaceae bacterium
TGATCGGCTGTCACCTCGGCCGAATCGATGACTCGGAGCGTTTCCGGCACTGCGTCTTCGATCTGGGGTCGCAGCAACGGATAGTGCGTGCACCCGAGCACGAGCGTGTCCGCATCGAGGCCGGCCTCGCGCGCCTGATCCATCAACTCGGCCATGTAGATGCGCAGCACTTCGGCGGTGACAGGATGATCGATCCAACCCTCCTCCACCAGCGGCACCAGCAAAGGACAGGCTTTTTCAATGGCCCGCAGCTTTCGCTCGCCACACGCAGCCGCGTAGGCATGACTGGCCACCGTGGCCGCGGTCGCGATCACCAGCACGTCGCGCGATCTGGAACTCGCGTCGGCGGCGTTCGCGCCGGTCTCCACGACACCGAGGACGGGAACCGCGACTGCATCGCGAATCGCATCGAGGGCCAGCGCACTGGCGGTGTTGCAGGCGATCACAAGGAACTCCACACCCTGTTCCTCGACCAGAAACTTCGCACTCGAGACCGCGTAGCGCGCCACGGTTTCCCGAGACTTCGCGCCATAGGGCAAGCGCGCCGTGTCGCCGAGATACACGTAGTCGCCCGGGACACGCCGCAAGAGCGCCCGCAGCACCGTTAGCCCGCCCACACCGGAATCGAAAACTCCAATCTTCATCGCCCCTGCACCCTGCTTTCGGCATTTTGCGCCCCGTTGTCTTCCCCGGCCAGATAGGTCCGCGTCAGATCCGCGTGTCCCGCCAGGGTTGGCCGCTGCTGGCCATCCACCAGAAAATGCACCTGGGTGACCGCGGGCAGATTGGCGTGGAGCGTCGCCATCATCGACAGCAGCGTCAGCGTCTCCGGCTCAATGCCTGAAGGCTGCGCGGCAGCCAGCGACCCGCTCAAATCGACGACGGCCATCTGGCCCGCATTCGCGCCAGCATCTTTTCCGGCGCCCAGGGGCAGAAAGTAAATGTCGTTGATGCCGGAGGTGACATGGATCGGGTGCGTCGAACCCGGGGCACGAAACGCCTCGATCAGGCGCTGCAAAATGACACGCGCCTGCGCATTCCTGTCCTGGGGCAGGGACAGGTTCGCCGGCACGGCAGTCAGAGCATCGTCCAGATCGTTCGGCACGTAGAGGGTGACGATCTTCTGGGCGCTGGCAGCGGTCTCGGCCATCTCGGCCGGTGCGCCCATCGCCTGCGCGGCCAGCCGGTCCTGCGCGCGATTGCGGAGACGGATCAGGAACGCCGCCATGGCCACGCAGACCAGCAACAACGCGAAGAAGAGAAATTTCTGAAACCTTGAAATCATCAGGGCTTCCAGTCGCTGCGCCACTGTTCGAGCGCCGCCGCCACCGCATCCACAACAGTCTTTTGGTAACTCACGTCGGTCAGAGGTTTCGGGGAAGTCACATGGCCGCCCACCAGCGGCGCCAGTTCGACGGCCACTTCAGGGCCCGCCATGCTGTCCATGGGCGCTACCGACGCCTTGCCCAGGGTTACGGGAATCGCGGCATGGGCCAGCGCCGTATCGATCTCCGATTCGAGTTTCATGCTTTGCGTTACGTACGCAGCCTGCGCCGTTCCCCACGGTAAAAATCGCTCTGTTGCCGCCGGGGTCAGCGACGATGTATAGAGATGCACGCCGCTGCCGGTAGCTGTGGCATGAATCGTCAGGCACGCCGAAGGCTGCGCGTGATTGGCGGCCTCGGCGCGATTGGCTAGCGGGAGATTCACATCTGCCGTCCGTGTGATGAGCACATCCACGCCGCGCGCGTGCAGCGTCGAACGGAGCCGCCCTGCAAGCCCCAGGGTGACGTCCTTCTCCTGAATGCCTTCGCCGATGCGTGCTCCGATGTCGGTACCCCCGTGGGCTGCATCGATCACCACCAGAAAACGCGGGGGCTGAACTCCGGGCGGATTGAGCGGCGCGGGCACTGCGGGCACCGCCGGTCCCTGCGGCAAATGCTGCACCGCGGGTGGAGTTTGCTGGACGCCTGCCGCCGTCGCGGCGATCGCAAGCGTTCCGGCCACCTCAATCCAGCGCATAAATCGCCAGACCGCTCAGCAGCTTCGGATAAAAGTCGGTCGACTTCTGCGGCATCACTTCTCCGGCGAAGGCCACCTCGCGCAGCTGCTCCATCGTGACCGGATTCATGAGGAAGGCCACGTTCGCCTCGCCCCGCACGACCTGATCTGCGGCCTCCGCGGCGTCGCGCAGGTAGCGCAGATGGGTTTGGTCGCGGATCGCCTCCTGGGAGATTCCCAGCAGCTTTTCGAGGACCAGCGCGTGGAGTTGCACGACATCCAGCTGACGCTGCCGCGCGGAAACCGCCTTCAGCGCCTCGGCAACGGGGCCGGCCTTTGCTGTCAACAGGAACCATCCCTTGGCGGTCACGGCGATGAAAGCCGTTCCTGGGCCAGGTACTTTGTACCCCGCAGCCTGGACCCGGTCTCTCTCCATCTCCTGAATTTCGAAATACGGCCGTACGGCCTCCAGCATGCGGGCCGGCTCAAACCCGGCGAGTCCAAACACCACGCGATGGGTGGGCAGGATCACCAGCCCTTCGGCGTCCATGTTCACGAAGGTCATCATGGCGGCGGCCTCGGGACAGGACGGTTGCGGCAGCCCCGCGGCGGGCCGCTCGCAGGCTTCGCCGGCTCCGGGCAGACCGCGCTCCTTCTTATAGTTGAGCGCTGTCTCGTAGCGGTGATGCCCGTCGGCGATGATCAGCTTTTTATCTTCCATCGCCGTTGCCACCAGGCTGATGCGCGCCGGATCGGTCACCTTCCACACCCGGTGGACGACTCCATACTCATCGGTGACTTCGATATCCGGCAGCGTTTCCCCGGCCGCGCCATTTGCGAACAGCACCTCTTCCGCACTGTGCGCCGGATCCGAGTACAACATGAAAATCTGCCCGAAATGCGCCCGGGTTGCGCGCAGCAGGTTGAGCCGGTCGCTCTTCGGCTTTGCCAGGGTTTGCTCGTGGCGGAATACCACCTCGCGGGTGTAGTCGTACAGCTCGCCGAGCGCGATAAAGCCTCGGCGCTCGGTCATGACTCCCGGCTGACCCGGTACAGCGAACCGCTGCGCATAGGCAAACACGCAGGGCTGGCCCTCCTGCTCCACGATCCCGGCCTCTCGCCATGCCTGGAAGTCCCGCGCCGCATTCGCGTAGAGGTCGCCGGCCTGGTCGAACAGCTCGGGCATCCGCAGGATGATGCGGCACAGGTTGTAGGGGCTCCGCTGGTAATAGGCCTGCTGCATCGCGGGAGTGATCTTGTCGTAGGGTTGGGTAACGACGTCCTGGGCAGCCACCTGGGCGAGGTTGTAACGCAGCGCGCGAAACGGGTAAATGCGGGCCATAATCAGGTTCTGTTTCCCGATTCTATCCTGCGCGTCTGCTCTTGCCCTCGGCGTCGCGCGGGCGTGGGCCAAAATCCTGGCGCGCTGCATCTCGTGTGCCTGCCTGCGCGCATCGTATGCAATAGGGCATGCGGAGGAAAATTCGGCAATTGTCACTTCATTGTTTCGGCCGGGGATTGGCTATTGCGGAAGCTGCCTCAATCGTGCCAGTATCGACACACGAGAGGTAAGGCCATGGCGTCCGTGAATGGGCGCGAACGTGGTGGTAAGACATTGTCGGGACCTTATCGGGTGATGTTGAAAGCCCGCCGTATTCCGCAGTGGTCACTCCTGCTCGCTCCCCTCCTCCTCCTGCCGCTATCCCAGACGCACGCCCAGGAAACGGATAACCCGGATAATCCTCTGGATTCGGTGCATGTGGCGACTCCAGCGCCGGTTGCGAAAAAGACCGATCCCTCGATCCCGCTCACGCCCGGCGCGAGCCTGCGCACCGGCATTCAGTTCCGGGTGGATACCAACCTGGTCCTTATTCCGCTCACGGTGACCGATCCCATGGACCGGCTCGTCACCGGTTTGGAGAAGGAGAACTTTCTCATTCTCGAAGAGAACCATCAGCAGGCGATCCGCACCTTCGCGTGCGACGATGCCCCTGTGTCCATCGGCGTGATCATGGACCTGAGCGGCAGCATGAGCAATAAAGTTGTGCGTGCGCGGGGCGCCGTGCTCCAGTTCATGAAGACCTCGAACCCGCAGGACGAATTCTTTGTCATCGGCTTCAACGACCGGCCGGTACTGATCACCGACTACACTTCGTCTCCCGATGACGTTGAAGCGCGTCTCGCCACGGTGCAGCCCGGCCATCGCACATCTCTGCTGGATGCCATTTATATGGGCCTGGAAAAAATGAAGCAGGCCAAGTATCAGCGCAAGGCTCTGCTGATCGTTTCCGATGGCGGCGACAACAACAGCCGCTACACGGAAAATGAGGTTCGGGCCGCAGTGAAAGAAGCCGACACGCAGATCTACTCCATCGGCATCTTCGATCCGGAAGCCGCTACGGTGGAAGAGCGGAATGGACCGATGCTGCTGAACGACATCAGCAGCGAAACGGGCGGGCGCCTGTTCCGCGTCGACGACCTGACTGAGATGGGCGACATCGCCACGCGGATCAGCGCGGAACTGCGCAACGAATACGTCCTCGGCTACAAGACCGCCGAAACCCGCAAGGACGGCAAATGGCGCAAGGTGAAGGTCAAACTTTCACCGCCGCC
>DASZYN010000733.1:0-6881 GCA_035545435.1 Acidobacteriaceae bacterium
GGCAGGAAGACATCGAAACCCTTCCCCGCCAGCACCTCGGCAACGGTCTTTTCGTGCTGGTGCTGCGTGTAAACCGCCCACCAGGCGGGTGCGTCGGCGAGATCCTCGGTGTTGGCTGCGCCCGGCATCTTGTTCGCTCCAGGGTTTTTGAGTACGGCTCAAGCATAGCTCCGCCCTGTGAGCCACATGTGCCCGTTTTCCACAGCTGAGGTCAAACCCTGAAAACTGCTCGCAGCCGGATTTGCACCCGGATGCCCCTGTCCTCTGCAACTTCGTGATTTAACAGGAAATTTTGATCAAACAGATAACCGTCGATGACCACTCACTGCATCTTTCGCTGCGTAATCCCTGCTGCTCATTTGGCGAAGAAAACGTGAATGCATAATCTTGGCAGCAATTATGTACGTACCAGCCGGGATCCTGCATTTCGACGATCGGATCACGAACCCTCGGCAGAAAACTTCCGCGGCGCATTCGCCGTCCAGTTCAACAGGAAGAAAAAACCGCATCTCGATCGCGGTCCTGGGTTCCAGCGCACGTCCGGAGCGGATCAGCAAACCTGAAATGCTGATGTTCTCCGTTAATCCTTCTTGCCACTCCCGTTCCCCACGTACACGGAACCGGATAGCGGTGCCAATTTCATAGCGCCGGGCTCGGGGGATCTCCGGGTTGGTCGAAGTACTGAACTGCTCCGACTCCATCCCCTCTCCTTGCCCACTTTCCACTGCATCTAAGCGCAGCCTTTTCATACCGACGTGCGATGTTCAGGTTAGGGCAGTTCCCAGGGGACAGCAATGGCCCGACAGTACTATCGTCATATGACTGCATAGTGCTACCAAAGTGGAACCATGGTGTGTTACCGAGGTGCCCACATCCAGCCGCTCCACTCCAGTGGTGTGCGGCAACGCCAAAGCGTTTCTCCGGGCGGAGAAATCATGCTTTTTTCAGGGAAACTTCGCGCTTAGCTCGCGGCCGCCGTAAGGCGGTGATTGACCGCAAAAAGGGCCAGTTCCAGGCGGTTCGATACGCCCAGCTTGTCGAAAACGTTGCTCACGTGGTGCTTCACCGTCTGCTCGCTGATCGAACACCGCTGCGCAATATCCGGATTCGAATATCCCGCCACCACCAGCGTCACAATCTCCAGCTCCCGCGTCGTCAGCCCGTAGTCCCGCGCTCGCGGCTCCTTTTCCTGCGGCGAAACGCTCCGCAGCGCCCGCACCAGGTCCGTGACGCTCTCCCGGCCCACCCAATACTGTCCATTCATGACGCAGTGGATGCTGTCGAACAACCGCTGCGTCGTCGATTCCTTTGTGATGACCCCATACGCGCCCAGCTTCAGCGCCTGGACGATCTGCGCCTTCTCAATCGACGCCGTCAGCAACAGCGTGCGCACCGGCAGCTTCGAGACCGAAAGCTCCCGCAGCACTTCCATCCCGTTCTGCCGGGGCATCGCCAGATCCAGCAGCAGAATATCCGGCTTCGTCTTCCGGGTCAGCTCGATCAGCACATCTCCGTCCGATGCCTCGCCCACCACCTCAAAACCGGGTTCCGCCTGCAGCAGCCGCCGCAGCCCATCCCGGAACAGCGGGTGATCGTCGGCGATCAGGATGCGAATTGGCGAGGGGAGGCTATTGGTTATGGCAACCATGACTTCTGTCCCTGCAAGGGGGATCGTTCCTCCAAAGCCCGCGCCTCATGCCTCTCAGAGTTTCTTCCATGGGCTTTTCGCAGAGAATGACCCTCCGCGGACTTTGCCCACGTGCAGGCAGGCTGAAATGGAGCTGAGTTTCTCGGACAGGTCCTTGCGGTCGCTTGCGCGCATGGTCCCATGCCCATTATAGCGTTCGAGCCGGGCTGAGCCTGAAACAAAATCGCCATCCCCAAAATCCTCAGCCTCGCGCTCGCCGCCGGGCCCACAGCCTTTGTGACAATCGATCCGCTCCTCACGGAATCGTCGCTGCAAACGTATTCGATGGCACGCTCTCCATCCCGCCCGCATCGACGCTCGTCACCACATACACATAGGACTGGCCGTTCGCCACCGTCGTATCCGTGTACGTCGTTCCCGGATTCGCCGCCGAATTCAGCAGCTGGTACGACGCCGCCCCGTTCACGGCCCGATAGATGCGATAACTCACAACCGGGTCCGGCGAGCTCGCCGGAGCATTCCACGTCAGGTTGACGGCATACGCAACGCCGCCGCTTCCGCTCAGTGGAATGGCCATCGTCGCGCCGCTCGTGGCGTCGCTCGTGACCGTGATCTGCCCGCTTGCCGCCCCCGCAAGCGTCGGCAGGAATCCCAGTTGCAGCGTGATCGATTGCCCCGGGTTCAGCGTCACCGGCAGCGCCACCGCGCCAAGACTGAAACCGGCGCCCGTCAGAGCCGCCGATTGAACTGTCACCGCCTGCGTGCCCGTCGAGCTCAGCACCAACGACTGCGTCGCCGTGGAGTTAAGCGCCACCGTGCCGAACGATACCTGAGAAGCATTCGCCGTCAGGACCTTCAGCGCAGCATTCAGCTGCAGGGAAAACGCCTTCGTGATCCCGCCCGCGGCCGCCGTCAACGACGCCGTCTGCGCACTCGGCACCGCTGCCACCGTCGCTGCAAAGGTTGCACTGGTCGCGTTGGCCGAAACTGTAACGCCGGCAGGAACCGTAACCGAACTGCTGTTGCTGGCTAGACTAATGGCGAGACCGCCGCTCGCTGCCGGCCCGCTCAGCGTGACCGTGCAATTGTCCGTTCCGGACCCCACCATCGAAGCCTTGCTGCACGAAATCCCGCTGAGCACACCCGGCCCCGATCCCGATCCCGACCCGCCGCCCGCGGAAACTCCGAGCCCGGCAAGACTCACCGTCGGTGCGCTTCCCGGCACGCTGCTCAGAACCGTGATCGTACCCGTCGCCTCTCCGGCCGCAGACGGTGCGAACTGCACCTGGAAGCTGAACGTCCCCCCAGCCGCAACACTCACCGGAAAAGTCGCCGAGCTTGCGATCGTGAAGGGCCCACCGCTCAAATGAACGCTCGATACCGAAACCGCGCCCCCGCCGCCATTCATCAGCGATACCGTCGCTGTCCCGATCGATCCGACCGTCACCGAGCCGAAGTTCACCCCGCCGCCTACGACGAGCAACCCACCGTTGCCCTCGATCGATCCGCATCCCGCAAACGCCAGCAGAGCGCAGAAGCCCAGCACAAATCCCGTGTAAAGCAGAAACCGGCGCGAACGGCTCCCGCCGCGAACTCTCGAATCGCTCGTTCCCGAACGGCGACCGTGCCGCAATCCGGCGCGGCCTGCCGTCTGGGATTCTGACGAGCGATGAATGGCAAACTGGTGCATCTACCTCACCTCGAGTCGTACGGCCATTCGTTCTCGCGGGCCCGGCGCACGCCGAGTTTGCCTTTCCCTTGGGGGTGGAAAGATTGGATCTTCACGGGAGCCCAAACAATTTTCGGGCCCAGAGCGGAACTCCCGCGGTTCGATCCTGCTCAGAACATTTGGCCAGTCTGCGAGATTCTAGGCGGTGCCGAAGCACGTGGATATCCAACCAAGGCAACAGTCACTGTTACCTTCGTGCTATGCGCGCATCCTCGCGCACAGAGCGATGCACGCTGCTCCCCTGTCCCCAATTTCCACATTGCGCGAAATCTCCTCGCCTCCGCGAGTCTGGAAAAAACGCACACATCCGCGAACATTCTTCCCTTCCTGCGCTGCATCGCGCACGATGCAACGCAGATCCGCATCAACAAAATCTCCAGCAACGATGCGCCTCTGCGCCCTGACGAAAGTTACATCCTCCCGTACCGCGGTGCCGCGAAGTTTTGCCGCCTTCATCGCGCTCCTCTTCACGCGCATCGTTCATCGCAAATTAAAATCGATTCATGGACCGTTGCGATGTCGCGATCGCGGGCGCAGGCATCATCGGACTCGCCACCGCACTCGAACTCGCTGCACATGGCCGTAAGGTAACCGTCTTCGATCAGGGAGAAGCCATGTCCGAGGCCTCCCGCGCCGCCGCAGGCATGCTCGCCGGCGCCGATCCCGAGAATCCTCCCGAACTGAACGATCTCGCCCGGCTCAGCCTCTCGCTCTATCCCCAGTTCCTGGCGCGCGTCGAGTCACTCTCGAAGAAGTCCATTCCCATCCGCACGCACAGCGCCATCCAGGGCCTTCACCACGCGCCCCGTGATGCCCAATCGCTCTCCGCGTCCGATCTCCTCCAGCGCGCCCCGCACGTTCACCCCAACGACTGGCAATTTGTCCTGCTCCATGAGACCAGTTTCGATGCGTGGGATCTCGCCGAAGCCCTCCCCGATGCCGCCCGCGCTGCCGGCATCGACCTGCGCGAGCATACCCAGGTCCGCAGCGCCCGCTCCACCGCTGCCGGCGTCGAAATTGTAACCGATGCCGGCACATATTCAGCCGCCGCATTCCTGAACGCCACCGGCGCCTGGTCCCCCGCACTCGAGCCCGCTCTGCCCGTGATGCCGCGGAAGGGACACATGCTCACCGTCGAGCTTCCCGGCCCCGCCCAGATGGACTGCGTCCTCCGCATCCCCGGCGTCTACATCGTTCCCCGCGGCAACAACCGTTACACCATCGGCTCGACCGTCGAGGACGCCGGTTTCGACCGCACCGTCGACCCGCTGCGCATTCATGAGTTGTTCAACCGCGCCGCCGATCTCTGGCCGCCCCTGCGCGAGGCCACCATCGCGGAAACCTGGGTTGGCCTCCGCCCCGGCTCGCCCGATGGTCTGCCCATCCTCGATCAGACCGGCGAAAACTCGTGGGTCGCCACCGGCCACTTCAGGAACGGCATCCTCCTCGGACCCGGCACCGGCCGCATCCTCAGCCAGTGCATCCTCGGCCAGAAACCCGACATCGACATCGCTCCCTTTCGTCTCGCGCGATTTGTCGCCGCGCCGGTCTCCTAGTGAGCGCGTCTCTTTTCCGCTCCCCGCCGTCATCCTTCGTATCGAATGAATCGGCCCCGGCTCCGGCAAACGCGGCGAACGACACGGATTTTCGCGTAATCTAGGAATAGAATCTTCGACGGTGAAACGTCTCCCAGCAGCGGAAATCCGGCCGGGCTTGCATCGCGAAACAGCTCGACAGCATCCTGGTCATTGAACCGGTTTCCGGGGAGAGGGAAAGGGCAGCACATGGCGACGGCAACAGTAGTCAAGGGTCTTGAAGGAGTCGTAGCGGCGAATTCCGGCATCTGCTGGATCGACGGCTACGCCGGAGTGCTCGCGTATCGCGGCATCGATATCCACGAACTGGCGGATCACTCCACCTTCGAGGAAACCACGTACCTGCTCTGGCACGGCAAACTCCCCAGCCGCTCCCAGCTCGACGAGTTCTCCCGCAAGCTCACCGAAGCCCGCCGCATCCCCAAAGAGATTTACGACCTGCTCCGCTCCGTGCCGAAAACCGCGACCCCCATGGAAGCCCTGCGCACCGCCGTCTCCGCGCTCAGCTTCTACGATCCGGCCGAAGCCGCTGTCGACCACGACTCCAACGTCCGCAAGGCCTTCGCCCTCACCGCGCAGATGGCCATGCTGGTCGCCGCCTACGATCGCATCCGCAAGGGCAAGGACATCGTCGAGCCCGATCCTTCCCTGCCCCACGCCGCCAATTTCCTCTGGATGCTCCACGGCGTCAAACCCATTTCCGCCGCGGTCGGCGCCTTCGACATGGCTCTGATCCTCCACGCCGATCACGAGCTGAACGCCTCTACTTTCGCCGCGCGCGTCATCGCCGGCACCATGGCCGACATGCATTCCGCCATCACCGGCGCCATCGGCGCGCTCAAAGGCCCCCTGCACGGCGGCGCCAATGAAGAAGTGATGAAGATGCTCTTCGAAATCGGCAAAACCGGCGGCGATCCGGTCGAGTACGTCAAAACGCTCCTGTCGCAGAAGAAAAAAGTCTTCGGCTTCGGCCACCGCGTCTATCGCACCGAAGATCCCCGCGCCACCCACCTGCGCAAGATGTCCGAGCAGCTCAGCAAGGATTCCGGCAACACGAAGTGGTTCGACATGTCCCGCCGCATCGAGGAGTTCGTAAAGGACGAGAAGAAGCTCAACGCCAACGTCGACTTCTACTCCGCCTCGACCTACACCACCCTCGGCATCGACCTCGATCTCTTCACGCCCATCTTCGCCGTCAGCCGCATCGCCGGATGGACCGCCCACGTCATCGAGCAGCTTGACGATAACCGCCTCATCCGCCCGCGCGCCGAATACACCGGCCCTGACTACCCGGTCAAGTACGTGCCCCTCAACCAGCGCTAGCGCCGCTCCAATGTGCGGCGCATAACCATCCTCGTATCCTGATTCGAAACGGGAGGCGCCGCATGACCCTGCCGAACGCTCCGATCGCCCGCGAAGGCTTCTTCGCCACACACTTCTTCACCGTAAAGGACCAGGACAAGTCCCAGGACTTCTACGTCCGGATCCTCGGCGGCAAACTGATCAGGCCAAAAGATCCCTGCTACATCAAGCTCGCCAACACGTGGATCATCCTGAACTCCGGCGGCGGCCCGACCCCCGACAAGCCCGAGGTCATTCTTGAAACCCCCGCCGATCTGAACCGAGTCACTACTTTCCTCAATTTGCGAGTGGCCGACATCTGGGCCTGCTACCGCGAATGGGGCGGCAAGGGCGCGACTTTTCTCACCGAGCCTTTGCCCAATCCCGACGGCTGGGAGTGGCGCTGCTATATGCGTGACCCCGACGGCTACATCATCGAAGTCGGTCAATACACGCAACTCGCCATCGACTGGTTCAACAGCCACAGTTAATCCGCCAATTGGGCCGCTGCCGCAGTTTCCCAATCGCCGGTACGTCGGCAATGACGCCATCCTGACCTGCACTTCAA
>DASZYN010000734.1:0-7198 GCA_035545435.1 Acidobacteriaceae bacterium
GGTCAGGAAGCCTGGCGGAGGAGAATCGTGGCTGGATCCCCATGTTCTGGCAGTGACGCGGCAGTCAGGGCGGAGAGCGCGGCAGTGGAGATGTTTCAACTGGCTGCGCTGATGCTGGGCGATGAGGCTGAAGCCCTGAACCTGGTCGAGAATACGGTCGCTTCGGTCGATATTGATCCCTGTGCCGATCCGGTGACCGCACAAGGTTTGGTGCAGGAGCGGGTGTTGGACGGGGCGCTGGAGATCATGCAGCGGCACGACCCGGCCTCGTTTGCTGCCGCGCCGGCAACGGCGCAGGGGGGCTGCATCGAAGATGAAACCGTTCCCCTGTCGGGAGCCCAGGTTGCCGAACTGATGGCTGGGACTGGTCGCGGCCCGCTGCGCGAATGGCTGGCAAGACTGACACAGGCGCAGCGCGCTGTGTTCATTCAGCGAGTGGTGCTCGGGAAAAGCAATGCCGATACAGCACAGGCCATCAACCGGCACGCGAGGCCTTCCATTTGGACAGCCGAGGCGGTGAGCAGCATATTCCGGCAGGCTTTGTGCTCGCTGGCGTCATCTCTGGTGCACTCGGCGTCCGTCGCGGTGGTTTAACCGAAGACGACCTGAAGGTTAAAGCAGGATCGGCTCCGCACCCGGGCGAACGGTGGTGTCCCTTCTTCGCCGATTGTTCGAGACGCGACAGGGGCGCTTCGACTACTCTTACATCAGAGATTTCTTCTGAACTTTTTATTCAGCGTAGTGCATCCAAAGCACATACCCTGACCCGGGACCCAGGCTGTCCGCGGTCCCAACAGAGAGGCTTTTGCTTGTGGCGGAGGCGTTAGCGACCGATACACGATGTTTGTGCCCAAAGCGACTTGCCGCATTGGCAGCAGCATTGGCACTCCTGAGCGGCATGGCCGCAGCTCAGGGCCCCCCAGCAGGCGGATCGGGGTCCGCTCCGGCCGGACCGATTTTGATCCCTCAGCCACCGGTGGACAGCTCGACCTATCAGAGCAGCGTCAGCGACGGAAAGGTCACTCCGGGGGTATTGCCCCTGTCGCTAAGTGACGCAATCCAGAGGGGACTGAAATTCAATCTGGGTATGATCCTGACTTCGCAGAACACTCTGTCGGCGCGTGGCGCGCGACTGGAGCAGTTGCAGGCCCTGCTGCCAACCGTGTCGGGCTCGGTCAAAGAGGCAGTGATGGAGACAGACCTGCAGGCGCAGGGGCTGCGCATTCCTGGGTTTCCCGCGATTATTGGGCCGTTCGGCTATACGGATATTCGGGGATCGCTGAGCTGGTCGCTGGTGAACTTGTCCTCGCTGCAGAACTACCTCGCGCAACGGCACAATTTCAAAGCCGCGCAGCTGTCCGCGCAGGACGCTCGGGATCTGGTGGTGCTGACCGTCGGAAACTCCTATCTGACAGTGATTGCCGATGCGGCTCTGGTGCAGTCGGCGCAGGCCGAAGTCGACACCTCGAAGGTTTCGCTGGATCAGGCGCAGGGCAATCACGAAGCCGGCACAGCCCCACTGCTGGATGAGCTGCGAGCGAAGGTGGATTACCAGACGCAGCAGCAAACGCTGATTGCAGCGCAGAACGCGTATCAAAAGGACAAGATCGCACTGGCGCGAGCAATCGGGCTGCCGCTGGAACAGCAATTCGAGCTGACGGACACGGTTCCGTATGCGCGCTTCGATCAGCTCGATCCCGACAAGACCGTGCAGCAGGCGCTCGCGAATCGTTCCGATCTGAAAGCTCTGGAAGAGCAGGTCGCGGCGGCGGAACACGCGCGCAAGGCGGCGACTGCGGAGCGGTTCCCGACCATTACGTTCAATGGCGACTACGGCGATATCGGCATCAATCCGAGCCACTCGCACGGAACCGGCGATGCGGTCGGTTCGCTGGATGTGCCGATCTTCGAAGAAGCAAAGCTGCGCGGTGACGCGAAGCAGGCGCAGTCGCAGCTGGAACAGATGCGGGCGCGGCTGAGCGATATGCGCGGACAAATCAGCGCTGACGTCCGAGACAGCATCCTCGACATACAGGCGGCCGAGAAACTGGTGGAAGTGGCGAAGAGCAATGTCGATCTGGCGAAAGAAGCTTTGAGCGAGTCGCAGCAGCGGTATAAGGCGGGCGTCTCCGACAATCTGGCTGTATCCCAGGCACAGCAGGCTGTCGCTCAGGCCGATGAGCAGTACGTGGCCAGTTTGTATCGGCACAATGTGGCAAAACTGTCGCTGGCCCGCGCGCTGGGCGTGGCGCAAAGTAATTACAAGGATTACGTGGGAGGAAAGTAAGTGGCGGAGCAGAATACCGAGCAGTCGAGACCAACTGAGGAGCGGCCGGAAAACACATCGGCGCGCCCACGCCGGCGTTTCATCATCATTGGCGTCGTGGCGGTGCTGGTGGTCGGCGCGCTGCTGTTCTGGTGGCACTCCACGTATTACGAAGACACGGACGACGCGTCGGTGGACGGCCATCTGGTGCAAATCAGCTCCCGCATCAGCGGGCATGTCGCGAAGGTGCTGGTGCAGCAGAACCAGTATGTCGACGCCGGCACGCTGATGGTCGAGATCGACCCCAGCGACTACCAGACGGCAGTGAACCAGGCGGAGGCGAACCTCGAGGCGGCCGTCGCTAACTACGAGGCTTCGCGCGTCAACGTCCCGGTGATCAACATCAACGCAGGCAGCAATCTGAACAACGCCAACGCCGATGTCCAGGGCGCAACCGCCGGCGTAGCGCAGGCGGAGAAGCAGCTGCAGGCAGCGGAGGCGCGCGTAACCCAGGCGCAGGCGAATTACACCAAGACGAAACTGGATCTGGAGCGTTACACGCCGCTGGTGCAGAAAGACATCATTTCGAAGCAGCAATACGACGCAGCCGTAGCGGCTGCCGCGGCAGGCCAGGCGTCAGTCGCGGAAGCGGAAGCCAGCCAGATCGCCGCACAGGACGCGGTACGGATTGCGCGGCAGCGTGTGAACCAGGCGCAGTCATCGCTGAAATACGCGCAGACCGGGCCGCAGCAGGTAGCGATTCAGAAGGCGAAGGCCGATCAGGCAGCGGGCCAGGTGGATCAGGCGAAAGCAAGCCTGGCGCAGGCCAAGCTGAACCTGAGCTACTGCGAGATTCACGCGCCGGTCTCGGGGATCATCACGACCAAGAGCGTTGAGGTGGGCCAGAACATTGCGGCCGGCCAGGCGCTGATGACGCTGGTTTCGCTCGACGATGTGTGGGTGACGGCGAACTTCAAAGAGACCCAGTTGCAGCACATGCAGGTGGGACAGGCGGTCACGATCCATGTGGATGCGTTTGGGCGTGAATTCGACGGCAAGGTCACTCAGATCGGCGGTGCAACCGGATCGATGCTGAGTCTGTTCCCGCCGGAGAACGCAACCGGCAACTACGTGAAGGTCGTGCAGCGGATTCCGGTGCGCATCGACCTGACCAAACCGGACGAGAACAAGGATCACATGTTGCGTCCGGGCATGTCCGTGGAACCGAAGGTGAGAGTGAAGTAGGACAACAGCGTATAGCGTTTATCAAAGGGCGTCCGGTCAGCCGGACGCCCTTGTTGTTTTTGCGATGGATCGAAGTGCGGTCAGTACGGAACAGCCACGCGATACGCGTAGCCGTTGCGGTACACAACGACGGTCCGTGGAGGCGGCACATAGGCCACGACCGGCGGCGGCGCCATGTAGACATAGGTCGGTGGCGGCGCCTGCTGGACGTAGGTGATTTGTTGTGGTGGAGGCGGAGGCGCAGGCTGAGAATAAGTGATCTGCTGCGGTGGAGGCGGCGGTGGGTCCGGCTGTTCGTAGGCGCTGGGACGTTTGTAAAGCCCGGAAGGCGTCTGATCCAGCGGGGGCTGGTCCATCATGGGGATGCCGAGATCGTCCATGACCTTGAGGGTGAGGCGCGTTTCTTCTTTCAGCGTGGGCCGCGGACCGCGGCGCGGCAGGTTGATGAGGTCGATGGGCCAGAGAACCGGGATCATCCACGTGACCGTATCGCGCACGGGATGGCCTTTGCCGAGGATGCGGCCGTAGCGATCGACGCCGTAGCCGGGGACATCGACGACTTTGGCATCGATAGGGATGATGGTATTGGGCTCGATGACCATGCGGTCGAAGCGGAGTTCCATCCAGCCCTTGCCGACGAGATGGCCAGGATCCTTGAAGTCCTCGAAGCGCCCGACGAGGTAGCTGTTGTAGGGCAGCACGGAGCGGCCGTAGCGCTCCGCATGGCCGAGCTGGCAGAGCACGGGATCGCCGATCGCCGTGTTTTTGGAGCTGAGTTTGGGCTCTGACAGCGTGCAGGAGATCAGAGAACCGGCTGGAATCAACTGCTCGGCAGCGTAGCTCGAAAGCGGCGCGGCAAGGAGCAGAGCAAGAAGAGAAAGAGATTTGCCCTTCATGAGGAAGGCCTCCTGGCTGGGTCAGCTGCATCGCAGGAACACGATGGCTCACCCGGTCATGGCGCGAGAATCGGACCGGCGCCGATGCGCGTTGAGTGCGTTGGGAGTCCTCGGAATCCTCGGGAAGGAACAGCAGGGCCACCTCTGCGTGCAGGGTGGCTGGGCAACCATGATGGAGGCAGCGGGGAGGCTGTGTCAAGAGAAATGAACCCCTCAGTTCCCGAGTTGCGAGGTCGGGGACATTCAGCCTGTATCGAACAACCGAAGCGCGACTGATTCCGGGCTATTCGCAGCGGAGGGCAGTGGTGGGTTCGACGTGGGCTGCGCGCAGGGCGGGGACCAGGATGGCGGCGATGGCGCTGGCGATCAGCACCAGCGACACGGTGAGGAAGGTGAGCGGATCACTCCCGCTGGTGCCATAGAGCACGCTGGCGGTAAAGCGTCCGAGGACAAGGGCGAGGGCAAGCCCGATCGACAGCCCGATGGCGGTCAGGATGAGGCCCTGGCGAAGGATCATGCGGAGGACGGCGGGGCGTTTTGCGCCGAGCGCCATGCGGATCCCGATTTCGCGCGTGCGGCGGCGCACCGAATAGCTCATAACACCGTAGAGGCCGATGGCCGCAAGTGTAAGGCCGATGACTCCAAAAATCCCGAGCAGAAGCGATGAAATGCGCGGGAGAAGCAGCGACTTATCGACGTGCTCCTGCATGGTCTCGGTATTGAAGACCGCCATGTTGGGATCGAGAGCGTTGATCTGCTGACGCACGGAGGCAGCAAGAGCACGGGGATCGATCGACGTCTTGACGAGGATGGTGGTTCCGAAGAAGCTGTTGGCTTTTTGCGGCGCGGCATTCAGATAGAGAAACACGGCATCGGTTGGTTTCTCGCCGATGGTCCGGGTTTTCGAGTTACGGGCAACGCCGACGATGGTGTAAGTGGTTTTGTCCTGGCGGATGGTGCGGCCGACAGGGTCCTGGCCGGGAAACAGATGGGCGGCCATCGTTTCGTTGATGATGGCGGCGGAAGGGCCGTCGATCTGCGCGATGAACTCGCGTCCGCGCAGCAGTGGGCTGCCCATGGTCTGGAAATATCCGGCGCCGATGGTGTTCACGAAGGCGATGCCGTTTTGTGCGGGGTGGCCGGCGGTGGCATCGACGGCAAAGTTATTCATGTTGGCGCCGATACTCAACGGCACAACGCCGACGAAGCTGACGGAGCGCACGCCAGGAAGGGCGGCGACGCGGTCGTGGAGTTGCGACAGGAAGTGCGCGGTTTTGTCGGGGGAGTAGTTCTGGATTTTGGGGTCCATGGACATGATGAGCAGATTGGCGGACTTAAAGCCGATGTCGATGGAGGAGGCATTGCCGAGGCTGCGGAGAAAGAGTCCGGCGGTGGTGAGGAGCACGAGGGACAGCGACACCTGGACGATGACGAGGGTGTTGCGCATGCGCGATCGCGCTGTGCGTCCGAAGCCGGTGGGGCCGTCTTTGAGCGACCCAACCAGGTCAGGTCGCGAGGCGCGCAACGCGGGAACGAGTCCGAAGACGAGGGTGGTAACGACGGACAGGCCGAGGGTGAACAGGGCTACACGCCAGTCGACGTTGAAGTCGAAGGCGATGGGGAACGGCAGAGGGAGCTGAAAGCTCGAGATGGCGCGAGCGGCCACAGCAGCGAGCAGAAATCCGGCGCTGGCGCCGGCCAGAGCAAGGAGAAAACTCTCGATGAGCAATTGGCGCACGAGTTGACGGCGGCCGGCGCCGACCGCGAGACGGATGGCAATCTCCTTCTGGCGGCCGGTGGCGCGGGCCAGCAGCAGGTTGGCGACGTTGGCGCAGGCCACCAGCAGCACCAGGCCGACAACGATCATGAGGACGGCCATGAGGGTGAATACCGGAGTGGCCGAACCGGCAATGAGTCCGCCGGCGTTTTGCAGCGTGATCTTTTCGTGGGTCTTGTCGTTCTTGTGCCAGGTATCGTCGAGGCGCTTTTTGACGGTGTTGACGACGGCCGCAGCGTGGGCACGGGTGACTCCGGGCTTGAGGCGAGCATCGAGCATCAGCCACTGGTCGTCGCGTTTGTCGGTGGCGTTGCCTTCGGTTTTCAGGTCGGGCAGGATCTCTTCCGATACAGCAAGGGGCACCCAAAATTCGGAGACAATGCCGCGATCGACGCCGTAAAAACCTGGCGGCGCGACACCGACGACGGTGTACTGCTGTCCGTTGAGGGCGACGTCATGATTGAGGATGTTCGGGTCGCCGGCGAAGCGACGGCGCCATAAACCACTGCTGAGCACCACGACGTGGGTGCGCGCAGCGGTGTCGTCTTCCGGGAGGATGGAACGGCCGAGCGCCATGGGCACGTCGAGCATGGGGAAGAAGTTGCCGCTGACGGACTGGCCCCAGACGCGCTCGGGCTCGCCCTTGCCGCCGATGCTGGCGGGGATAAGCGGAAAGTGGGCGGCGATACCGTTTTCGAAGGTGGCCCTGGTCTGATCGCGATAATCGAGGTAGTCGGGATACGAGAAGGAGTTGCCTTCGGAAAACATGACGACGCGGCCAGGGTCGCGAACAGGCAGGACACCCCAGAGCAGGCCGTTGGCCACGCTGAAGACGGTGGCGTTGGCCGCCAGGGCAAGGGCGATGGAGAGAATCACGACCGACGAGAAACCGGGAGCCCTGAGCAGCGTGCGGAGGGTATAGCGAAGATCCTGAAGCAGGTTCCCCATGGGTGGCTCCTCGGTGGAAGAGATTGGTGGCGGAGGAGAGTACGCAGGGGATGGGGGGAAAGTTCG
>DASZYN010000735.1:0-5201 GCA_035545435.1 Acidobacteriaceae bacterium
GAGCGGGTGGGGCGATGAAACGGCGAATCATGGCCGTTTGGAGCTATTTTTGTTCCGTATTGCTGCTTTCTGTATTTTTTAATTGCGTATTAATCCCCGGTAGTGCTATTTATTCGTTCACGCTTCATTCACGGAGACCACGTGTGACCTTCCAAAAACTTGGACAACTGACGTTGCTGACGCTGGGGCTCCTCGCCTCTCCCCTGTTCCTGCTCGCCCAGGGTACCGATTTGGGCACGATCCGCGGAACTGTAACCGATCCGAGTGGCGCGCAGATCGCCCACGCGCATATCGAGATCACTGACGTGAACACCCAGATCACGCGCAAGTATGAGAGCGGAGATCGCGGAAGCTTCGACGCCTCGGCGCTTCCTTCCGGGAAGTACAAGGTTGCCATTTCGGCTCCCGGGTTCGGTACGTCGATCGTGGAGAACGTGACGGTCTCGGGCTCGAACGTAGCTACAGCCGACGTGGTGCTGCATCCTTCAACCGTCGAGCAGTCGGTTCAGGTCACTTCAGACGCGCTCACCATCAACACTGAAGATCCCACGCTCAATGAGAACCTGACGTCGACGGCGATCATTGAGTTACCGCGGGATTCCCGCGACGTTTACTCGTTCATGTACATCAACCCCAACGTGACGCAGAGCGGGGTTTCGGGAGATTTCAAGTTCCTTGGTGCGCAGAGCTACGGGGCTGAATTCTCGGTTGACGGACAGCGGGCGAACGGCGGCATCTTCGGTTCGCAGACGCAGAGCAAACCGTCACTGGAATCTGTCGGCGAGTTCAACGTGCTGTCGAACGGCTTCAGCGCAGAATATGCCGGGATTGCCAGCGTACGTGTGAGCACAAAGCGCGGCGGCGCGGCGTACCACGGGTCGGCGTTCTATAACAACAAGAACTCGGCACTGGCGGCATGGAGCCTGGCAGACAAGAACGCAGCCGCGTCGTTTGCACCTTCGAGCTTCCAGCCGCATTATCCGAATCCATATTTCAACATTACGGATGTGGGCGGATCGGTTGGCGGTCCCGTTCCCCACTTGCCGAAAACGTTCTTCTTTACTGCGTTTGAGCATGACTGGACGGTTGAGCCCACGACAACAGGGCGGGTCAACAACCTTCCGCATCCTGCGCTGATTGCCGGCGATTTTTCAGGAGTGAACGACTCGGCTAAGCCTGATGTTCCGGCGGGAACCGTTTTGACGCCGAGCGAAATTGCGAACGATACCGTGGATGGGCTCGGGCAGAAGTTCATCACCATCCCCTCACGCCTGCTGAACCCATTCGTACAGAAGCTCTTCAACATTTACTATCCGCACGTCGGCCTGTCGGCTCCGGAAGATCCCGCCACGGGCCGTGTGATCGGCTACCAGACCTCGATTCCAGGCCATTCCGGTGCCAACCTGGGGGATCTGCGTATCGATCATGACTTCTCCGATTCGAACCGTCTCTATGGCGTGTATCACGGCGGGTCCGAGAACGATGCGCTCAACGAAGTGGCGGCTCCTCTTACGGGACTCGGACTGAGCCAGACCGATCGCCTGAATAAGACACTCTCCCTTTCGTACACGCACGTCTTCGGCCCACAGCTGATCAATGAGGCGCGCGGAGGATTCAATCGCCAATACCTGTTCACCCACAGCAATACGACTCTGCGCGGCTTCCTGAAAAGCATCGGATTTTCCGATGCCGATATAGCCGCATACGGAAGCACCGTGGGAGCCCGTGAACTGGATACGCACGGTCAGGCGGCCATCAACATCGCCAACTTCCAGGGAGTAGGAAACGGCGGCCGCAATACGGAGCGTCCGCTCAGCCAGAACCTCATCACCTTTGGCGACACGGTGACGTGGAATCCCGGACGTCACAATATTCGTTTGGGCGCTGACTTCGTGCGCAACTCTGCCGAGGATGGCTTCACTTCCGGGCGCGGCCAGCCGCGCGGTCTGATCACCTACACCGGCAGCAACACTTCGGCGCTTGCGAATCTCCTTCTTGGCAATGCTCCAAACACGGTCAGCTTCACGCCCAAGGGCAGGCCGGCGATGGACGTATACAACTGGGAGACGGGCATCTTCTTCCAGGATGATTTCCGGATGAACGACCGGCTCACGTTCAATGTCGGGCTCCGCTACGACCTGTTCACACCATTCACCGAAACCAACGACCTGATGGTCAATTTCGACCCGAATCTCACCAATCCGGTGACGGGCGAACCCGGCACTTACATCATGCCGTCGAGCAAGACTCTGGCGTATGTTGACCCAAGCGTCATTGCATTCGGATACGTCACGGCGCACTCGGCCGGCGTTGGACGGAGCCTTGTTCACACCGACTGGACAGACGTTAACCCGCGTCTGGGCTTCGCCTATCGCATTGGTGGCAAATCGGTATTTCGCGGTGGGTGGGGATTCTTCACACCGACGTCGACCGCGCACGTGATCCGCGATCCACTGGCGACCAATACCTTCAATCAGACATACACCCTGCGCAGCACGTCAGGCGGACCGCCGATCAATCCATGGCCGACACAGGGCGAGACCACGGGAACATCGCCGAATACCGGCGGTACAGCGTCGGGGTTTGGAAACACACCTACCGCCAACAACGTTCCACTCGACCTGAAAAATCCACGGCTGCAACAGTGGAACGCCACGTTTGAACAGCAATTGCCGTCTGCGTGGGTGTTCCGCGTTTCGTACATCGGGGCCTACATCAGCGGCGAGATTACCGGACGTGACCTGGACATGATTGCGCCGAGCGACCAGCTGTTTGGCGTGACCACGGGTGACGGCGTAACCATCTGCGATCCCGCCAATGAGGGGAATTGCGCTTACTCCGATGCGGACAAAGCTCGTTTGCGGTTTCCGGCGCTGGGCGATTACATCACCGCCTTCGGAAACAACGGACACGGGCTGACTGCTTCCGGGCAGGCCCAGATTCAACACCAGACCAGGCACCTGACGCTGAGTGTTGCCTACACCTACCTCAATCAGAAGTCGACGGGTGTGGATTCGGATAACGACAGCCTGGGCGGCGATGCGTATAACCAGCTCGACCCGAACAGCGATTACGGGACGGATTCGTTCGTATCGCATCACCGAGTCGTGGCGTATGGAGTGCTCGATCTTCCTTTCGGCCGCGGCCAGCGTTTCGGTGACGGCATGCCAAAAGCTCTGGATGCGATCGTGGGTGGCTGGCAGACAACCTTTAATATGTTTGCCAAGACCGGCACCGGCTTCACGCCGTTCTACTACTGCAATGATTGCGATCCTGTCGAGCCGGGAAACATCGCGTCCGGCGCGATCGATGCAGTGGGCGACTTCGGTGGCGGTTTCCGCGCCAAGATCATCGGCAATCCAAACCACGGCGCAGGCAAAGACCTCCAGTGGAACGCCGACGCCTTCGATCTTCCGGATACGGGTGCCACTCTTTTCAGCAACCCTCTGAATGCGAAGCGCAATTCTCTTACCGGCCCCGGTACCTACGGCGTGAACCTGGGCATTCACAAGACGTTCAACCTCACGGATCGCGTTGGAATTCAGATCGGCGCGGATGCCGACAATGTCTTCAATCACCCCTTGCTGTCGCCGGACAGCGATAGCTCCGATGACTTCGCAAATGTCGGAAGTTTCACGCTGCACCTCGATCCGAACACCGGGGCGATCCTTCCCCTGGCGACGGAATACTACCCGAATCCTGACTTCGGCTTGAAATACCAGAGCGTGACGCAGGAGGGTATCGATAACCGTCGTTCCATCCGCCTCCGCGGACGCATCACGTTCTAGGAGGGCGGTTCCAGACCGAAGCGGCAGGCTAAGAACGACCTGCCGCTCACTTCTCCTCACGATGGCACTTCAAGCCAGCTAACGTGCAGAGAAGCTCGGGCAGCTTTCACCAACTCTGCTCTTAATGGGGTTTTCTGGGGTACGCGCCGTGTAGCCGATCGCGCGGGATTCTCGTTCGCTCTCGTGCGGAGTTGCGTTGAAAACTTCAGAAGCCGGATCCGATGTCCAGAACCACGGGATCGGTCTACCGACGATGACTTCT
Organism: Acidobacteriaceae bacterium; assembly: GCA_035545435.1. Classification (GTDB taxonomy): domain Bacteria; phylum Acidobacteriota; class Terriglobia; order Terriglobales; family Acidobacteriaceae; genus Palsa-343. Next base: position 4,051 of record DASZYN010000735.1, read on the forward strand.
TCATTGGCGGCCGCCGAGCGAAGACTATGAAATCGACAGTCATCCCCGACGCAAAGTCTTATTTGCGTTTCGAGTTTGTTCCGATATATTACGTATAGTTATCTTTTATCAAAGCTATGAAGAATACCACCATCCAGCAGAACGAAGAGGCGCGACTTGGGCCCCTGTCACAACTCATGGAACTCTCTCAGGTCGAGCAAAAGGCGAGAGGCCTGCTTTTCACTCCTCGTGAAATTGCTCAGCAGCCGGATACCTGGAAGACGACACTTGCGATCTTCAGACAGCATCAGGCGGAAGTGAGCAGTTTTCTGGAGCACGCTGGAGTGCTTGCTCCGCTGGAGGAGCGGCCGGTGGTGATGCTGGTGGGGGCCGGGACATCAGACTATATTGGTCGCGCTCTCGCGTTGCTGCTGCGAGAGAAATGGGGATGCGAGGTTTCGGCGTGCGCGAGCACCGAGTTGCTGACGAATTTGTCGAGCTATATTGTCTCGGGGCGTAAATATTTGTGGATTTCGTTTTCCCGCTCGGGGGATTCACCCGAAGCGGTGGCCATCCTGAAACAGGCCATCGAGCAGTACCCTGAGATTTCCCACCTTATCCTGACCTGCAACGCTCACGCACAGATGATCGAAGTGGCGAGTGCTGCTTTGCATTCGTACGTCGTGGTGCTGGACGATGCGGTGAACGATCGCAGCCTGGCCATGACGAGTTCATTTACAAACATGCTGATCATGGGTCAGTGTCTCGCACATGCGTGGTCGATCGAAGAGTATGCGCCGATACTTGAACAGTTATCCGATGCGGGCCACGACTTCCTCCCCAAAGCATCGCGGGAGGCCGCTGCGACGGCTGCGCTCCTGCTTCCGCGCGCCTGTTTTGTGGGTTCAGGCACCCTGGCAGGTGTAGCCAAGGAATCGGCTCTCAAGGTAACGGAGATGACCGCAGGACAAGTTAAGTCGATTTCAGAAACGGTGCTCGGCTTGCGCCACGGCCCCATGGCCGCTCTCGATACAGAGACATTGTTTGTGTGCTTCGTTTCCAGCGATCGAAGGAGGCAACAGTACGCAAGCGATCTTTTGCAGGAGATTAGTCAAAAGGGAATTACAGGGCGAAGAATTGTAGTCGGCCCCGGTTCGGCACAGCATCTGTTC
>DASZYN010000736.1:0-2885 GCA_035545435.1 Acidobacteriaceae bacterium
TCCGGATCACACGCGGGTGGAGGTGATGGAGTTCGGAGCGAAGGCGAAGCCTTGCTGCAGTGAGTTCACGGCGGCGAATCCGACGCCGGAGGGGCAGCCCTGAGAGGCAGGGAATAGCCAGTAGCCAATCGGGAGCAGGAACTGCGAGAAGAACTGCGAGCGAACTACGAGTAGAACTGCGAGCAGAACCACGAGCAAACTGCGAGTAGAACTGCGAGTAGAACGGCGCGTTCGTTAGTCGAAGAGGATGGGCTGGGCGGGGTCGTTGTCGTCGGGGTCGCTGAAGTTGTGGAGGCCGACTCCGATGAGGCGAAAGCGTTGCGATGGGGCGAGGCCGACGCGTTCGCGCAGGGAGAGCGCGATGCCGGTGAGATCGTCGCAGGAAGCCACGGGCTCGGGCGGCGTGAGCGAGCGGGTGAGAATTTTGAACTCCGCAGTTTTGAGTTTGAGGACGACGGTGCGCGGGATGCGGGTTTCTTTGCGCGAGGCGGCCCAGACTTTTTCGGCGAGCCTGCGGATGGCGTCGGCGGTTTCTTCCAGAGGAATGTCGCGCTCGAAGGTGTCTTCGGCGGAGATGGATTTGGTGGGACGGTCGGGAACGACGGGATTTTCGTCGATGCCGCAGGCGAGCTCGTGCAGGCGCCGGCCGTGACGGCCAAAATGCTCTTCGATTGTTACTAATTCCATCTTGCGCAGGTCGCCGACGGTTTTGATGCCGAGATTGGCGAGATGCTGCGCCGTCACTTTGCCGACGCCTGGAAGGCGTTCGACGGGAAGCGGCGGGAGGAAAGCGTCGATGTCTTCGGGCTGGATGACGAAGAGGCCGTCGGGCTTGCGCCAGTCGGAGGCGATTTTGGCGAGGAACTTGTTGGGGGCGACGCCGGCGGAGGCGGTGAGGTTGAGTTCGCCGCGGATGTCGCGACGAATGGCACTGGCGACTTTGGTAGCGGTCGGGAGGCCGGGTTTGTTTTCGGTGACGTCGAGGTAAGCCTCGTCGAGGGAGAGGGGCTCGATGAGATCGGTATAGCGGCGGAAGATATCGCGGGTCTGGCGGGAGACGGTGCGGTAGCGGGGGAAGTCGGGCGGGATGAAAACGGCGTCGGGGCAGAGGCGTTCGGCACGGAGCGCGGGCATAGCGGAACGGACACCGAAGCGGCGAGCTTCGTAGGAGGCCGCGCAGACGACGGAGCGATTGCCCCGCCATGCGACGATGACAGGTTTGCCGCGGAGGGTTGGGTCGTCGCGTTGTTCGACCGACGCGTAGAAGGCGTCCATGTCGATGTGGACGATCTTGCGGACGGTCATAGCGACAGGGTACAGGGTGCAGGGCGCAGGGCGCAGAGCACAGAGCACAGGGCACAGAGCACAGGGCACAGAACACAGGGCACAGAGCACAGAGCACAGAGCACAGAGCACAGAGCACAGAGCACAGAAGTACGCGTGTTCTTTGTGAGGTGGTCGTTTGCGGGTTGGGCGGGATGTGCGGAGGGCGCGAACTGCCTGATATCGGGATGGGAATGACCATAGCCCGAACGGGGGAGGCGAACGCGTGTGCGCGCCATGCCGGGGAGTGTTACTTCCGTGGCACGGACGTGTTAACTCCTCTGGAACGAAACTACTAACTCAACACATTGTGGTTACTGCGGGGTGATTCGACCCTCGTTTGTGTGATTGGCGATACAGGTACTTCCCCTTATCTTCGGATCAACTACCAAACGAGAAAGCGGATCGTGGAGAACGCCAGGCATGGAAATGCCGCGGGAAAGTTCCGTGCATTTGCTGCAGGGGTACGTCTGCAAGCCCGAGACGACGCGCTCGAATTCTTCTTCTGGGCTTACCGTGAAAACTCTTCGCTGGACCGCTGGTTCTCTTGCCATTCTTATCGCTTCCGTCGTTCTTACCGGATGCGGGTCGATCGCCGTCAACAATCCAAACCCCTCCCAGGCGAGCAATGGGGCGGGAAGCACTTCCGGAAATGGAACGGGTGCAGGTACGACAGGCACAGGTTCGGGGTCAGGCAGCACAGGCACGGGAACGGATGGATCGGGGTCGACCGGCACTGGAACGACGGGCACTGGAACGACCGGAACGGGCAGCGCGGGTTCGGGCAGCGACGGATCGGGGTCGACCGGCAGCGGATCGACGGGCACTGGAACAACTGGAACGGGCAGCACGGGTTCGGGTTCCGGATCGGGAGCCTCGGCCGGCGCATTGGCGGTGGTGCCGGCGAATGCGCTGCGGGTGGATTCGATTCAGGCGTTGAGCAACTGGAAGGCGGACTACGACTCGGCCACGAGCGGGCCTGCCGGTAGTGCGCGCGGAGCGAGCAGCCTGGTGGAGACGCCGTCGCTGAGCGGTGCGGCGCGACAGTTCACTTCCGACTACACGTATTACGGCGGGGAGAGATTTCACGCTTCGTTCGGAAATGACAGGACGTCGAAGCATTTCCTGTACGACGTGTGGGTGTATCTGGACAGCTCAATCAGCAGCGTGGCGAACCTCGAGATGGACATGAACGAGACGATGCCGAACGGACAGACGGTGATTTTTGGATTTCAGTGCGACGGGTGGTCGAACACGTGGGACTACACGACGAATGCCGGGACACCGGAGGTTCCGGTGGATCGGTGGCTGAAGTCGGATCAGGCGTGCAATCTGCAGGACTGGACGCTGAATACGTGGCATCACGTGCAGGTTGAGTACTCGCGGGACGATGTGGGGAACGTGACCTACCAGTCGGTGTGGCTGGATGACGTGGAGCAGGACATCAACCAGACGACACCGTCGGCCTTTGCGCTGGGATGGGGATCGTCGCTGATCACGAACCTGCAGGTGGATGGTCGCAACGCCACGAGTGGAACGTCGACGATGTATCTGGACAAGCT
>DASZYN010000737.1:0-2345 GCA_035545435.1 Acidobacteriaceae bacterium
TATGAGACGATCCTGCGGCTGAAGGGAAACATGGTGGTGCCGGGGACATGGATTTTCCCGGACGATCCGCAGATCAAGGCGGCGGCGGAGCGGGGACTGATCGTGAATCAGCATCATGCGATCCCGCTGGGACTGAATGTGGCGCGATGGCCGAAGGATGTGCCGTACAACTTCTCGACGCACCCGGAAGTTCTGGAACGGGCGTGGAAGGATGCGGTGGCGGAGTATCCGCCGAATATCGAGTTGCTGTGGGATGTAGGTTTGCGCGGACTTTCGGATACGAGCTACGCGTCGATGGATCCGAGCGTGCAGGGCAATGACGAACTGCTGGGAAAACGGATCAGCGACGCGATCGAAGAGCAGATGAAGATTGTGCGCGCGGTGCATCCGGACGCGAAGTTTGTGACGGACTTATGGCAGGAGGGTGCGCGGCTGGTGCAGGAGGGCTACCTGAAGATTCCGCCGGAGGTGACGACCGTATGGGCGGACGATGGGTATGGGTATATCCAGGACAAAGGCCAGGTGAAGGCCGGGGAGGGCACCTACTATCACGTAGCGATGATGAACAATCGCACGAACCAACTGACGGAGATGGTGCCGATCGAACGAATCTCAGAAGAGCTGGGGCGCTATGTGAAGGCGGGGGCGACGCAGTATTTTCTGGTGAACACGAGCGACATTCGCCCCTATGCGCTGACGATTCGGGCGGTGATGGACTACGTGTGGCTGGGGAAATTGCCGGGCGTGGAGAAGGAGCCTTCGGAGTTTTATCGGCACTATGCTGCGGAGGAGTTTGGGGAGAAAGCGGCGGGCGCGATTGCGGATATGTATAAGGACTATTTCGCCGCGCCGGCATTGCTGGAGAGGAGAAACCAGGATGATCCGCCGCGGGAGTACGGGGACCAGCTGTACCACACCGAAGGCCGGCAGATGCTGCAGACATGGATGATCGATGCGCCGCTGTATGCGATTGGAGGGCAATCGCCAAAGTGGACGATTCCGCGGCTGGTTGGTGAGGGATACGGACGGCCGGGATTTGGCGGAAAGTCGTGGCTGAAGACGGCGGTACCGCGAGAGATTGAGCAGTGTGGCGATGCACAGCCACGGTGGGATGCAGTGTGGAAGAAGGCCGTGGCAGCCGAGGCGCTGGTTCCGGCGTCGCGGCGGGAGTTCTATCAGGCATCTGTGCTGACGATGGTTACAATTCAGCGCGAGAGCAATCGGATGCTGGCGGACATTGCGAAGTCTCTGCAGGATGCGCAGAAGGGCGACGCGGCCGGGGCGCAGCGAGAGGCGGCGGATGCGCTTGTTGCTGTGGGCGAAGTGTGCAAAGCTCAGGCGGCCGCTGAGTACGGCAAGTGGAAGAACTGGTATCGGGGCGACTGGCTCACGGGTGTGTATCGGACGCAGCAGGTGCTTGAAGATTATGCGGGATTTTTAAAAGATCCTGAGTCGCACCTGCCGCCGCCGATCTTGTGGAGCGGATGGGAGGCTTACTACCACATCATGCAGTACGAGGGGGACCGGTCGGCGGATGTGCGGTGAAGACAGCGTTCGGCGTTCAGCGCTCAGCGTTCAGCAAAAGCGCGCGCTGACGCGCGATTCCCATGTACTAACACCAGCGACATGGGGCACCCCGACCTCATCGCGTCATCGCGTAATGAACCTCTTCCTCGATAGCGGCGATGTGGATGGGCTCGCGATGCGCGGCCGTCAGTGCATTGTTGAGCGTGGTCAGGTCCGCTGTCTTGAAGCGATGCCAGGCGGCGATATCGTCCGCTGAAGCTTTTTTCATTTGCGCGAAGATTGCGAGAGCTGATGCTGGAGCTTCGCGATCGCCGCTTTCGACAATGCGGAGGACGGTGCCGAGGCCGGAGGCGGCTTCCGCGAGGCCGGGCGCGGTTTCGGTGTGGCCGCCGGTGCGGATTGCGGCGAGCTTGGTTTCGGCGGCTCGGACGGCGCTCCTGACGTCCTCCGAAGTGTTGGAGGAGGCGGCGAGTTTTTTCAGCTGGCTGTCAACGCTTTCCAGTTCTGCCATGGCTTTGCGGCTTTCAAGAACCTGCGCGTAGATGGATTCGGCCAGGGCGTATTGCTGCGTGAGCACAGCGGCGGTAGCCGTGGCGCGTGGGTCCATGACGATGCGAAGGGGCCGGTCGAGGCTCGAGCCATCGACGTTGAGGCGCAGCGTGTAGTTGCCGGGGGCAACTTTGGGCCCGCCGGGGGCGGCATCCTCGTCGTCATCGTCGGGTGAGGCGCTCGCGGCACCCGAGGCGAGATCCCAGATGAAGCGATGCTCGCCGGGAGTGGTGGCGAGGGTGATCGGAGCGGGGAACCAGCGATCGGCG
>DASZYN010000738.1:0-1994 GCA_035545435.1 Acidobacteriaceae bacterium
GCAAGAGCAGCAGCAGACTTCAGGAACGTGCGACGTTTCATGGATAGCCTCGGGAGGACGCCAACAAGGGTATCAAGTGAAACGTTTAAGTGGGAAGGAATTTTGACGAACGTCCTCACCTGCGGTACTCACGGGTGGCGAACCGCCGGGATGGGAATCCGCTGTCAGTTTTCGCCTATTTCGGGAACTCTCTCCTGCCCGTAATGGTAAAAGTGGCGGTTTGGTTCGCAGCCGACGTGCCCGGCTGGCCGCCGCCGACCGACACGGTGTATTCGCCGGGGAGGATAACCCGGTTACCCTTCTCATCAACCTGGGCGATGGCCCGCGGATCGAGGGTCAGACCCACGTGGGTGGTCGCGCCCGCATCGAGATGGACGCGTGTGAAGCCGGCCAGTTCGTGGATCGGCGTCTGGTAGCCGCTGGGCTGCTTGAGGTAGACCTCCACGACTTCATCGCCTGCGGTTGAGCCGGTATTCTTCACGTCGGCTTCGAGCTGGATAGACTGCCCGGCCTCGACCTCATGCGGCGTTTTCACATTGCTGTAGGCAAAGCTGGTGTAGCTGAGCCCGTAACCGAAGGGATAGAGCGGCTTGCCGTCGAAGTAGCGGTAGGTGCGGTTCTGCATGGAGTATTCGTGGAAGGGCGGGAGCTGCGAGTCCGAAGCGTAGAACGTGAGCGGCAGCCGGCCGGCAGGATTGTTGTCGCCCGCGAGGGTTTCGGCGATGGCGGTGCCGCCTTCTTCGCCGGGGTACCAGGCTTCGAGGATGGCGTTCGCGTGTTGCTGTGCCCAGTCGACCGCGAGGGCCGAACCGTTTTGAAGCACAACGACGAGGGGTTTGCCGGTCCCCGCCAGGGCTTTCAGCAGATCCTCCTGGGCGGCGGGCAGGTTGATCGAAGTGCGATCGCCGCCTTTGAATCCTTCCAGCTGAACGGGCATCTCTTCGCCTTCGAGATTGGGTGATAGGCCAACGCAGGCGATGATGACGTCGGCATTTTTGGCTGCTTCGACAGCCTGATTGCGCAGAACGTCTCCGGGAGCCTGCCAGGTGAGGTCGATGCCGGCGGTGCCTGTGCCGTGCAGGTAGTCGAGCCGGATCTTATGGGGCTGGGTGTTGTCGAAGTGCACGGCGGCTTCGTAAACGGCTCCCCGCTCCCCGGACATGTGGCTGCTGCTGGCGACGATCTGCTTGCCGTCGAGGTAGAGCTGGAATCCCTCGGCGTTTTCGCAGGCGTAGCAGTAGTTGATGTGGACGCCGAGTTTATAGTCCCCGGGAGCGGGCGGGGTCAGGGTCCCGGTCCAGCGCACGGAGTAGTTGTTGCGCGCGAGGCCGGGGACGGGAACGACTTTGTCCCAGTTGAAATTGATGTTGCGGTCGGTGCGGGTGAGCACGGGCTTGCCGGCGAAGTCCGGTGAGGCGAAGTACTGGCCGGTGAGGCCGTCTCCACGGCCATCGGAGGTGTGGAGCGCGGTGTGCTCGATCGGCATAGCGTAACCATCCACCAGCGTGGATCCCTGGGCGTAGGTGACGTGTGCGGAGGAGAAGCGCTTCTCGATGCCGTTGAGCGGGTAGACCGGGTTCGGCGGCGGACCGTTGTAGTTGCCCTGAAGGGACTGGACGTATTCGGCGGTGGGGCCGATGACAGCGATGTTCGCGATGGAAGACTGCAGCGGCAGGGTGTGGTCTTCGTTCTTGAGCAGGACCATCGATTCGCGCGCAGCCTGCAGCGAGAGCTGACGGTGCTGGGGCGAATTGACCTCACTGAACGGAATCTTGCCGTAAGCGTAGCTCTCGAGGGGATCGAACATGCCGAGCTCGAACCGGGCACGGTACAGGCGGTGGAGCGCGGTGTCAATTTCGGCTTCGGTGATCAGGCCCTGGTGCACGGCGTCCACCAGCGACGGGAAGGCCTGACCCTGTCCATACCCGCATTCGAGATCGGTGCCGGCTTTGACGGCGGCTGCGGCGGCATGAGGCATGTCCGGCGTGTAGTGG
>DASZYN010000739.1:0-3527 GCA_035545435.1 Acidobacteriaceae bacterium
ACTGAAGTCATGCCCTGTTACAAAAGCGCCCGGCCAATTCTTCAACGAACTTGAGGGACGCCACACTAGTGCGGGTTGTCGAGGGGGTTAGGGCCGTTATCTGTCGAGTTATTTGGCTGTGGCTGGGAAGGCTTCGTTTGCGATGGTTTTGAGGTGTCTTTGGTTCCGTTGCTGGTGCTCTGCGTCTGTGTTGTTGAGGCTGGAGACTCCGTCTGCGGCTGGGGAGCCGCACTTCCCTGCTCCGGCGGGGCGGAGACCGTGGGGTGATAGCCGGGATCGCCGGGCCTCTGGAGATCGGGAGGCATGTTCACGGGGCGCATGGTGGGCACCGGGTTCTTGCCGGAATCCTGGGGCAATTCTTCGCCGGGTTTGCGGAGCGTGGGTGCGTGGCGGGGCGCGCCTTCTGTGGAGCGGTCGGTATCGCTCTGATCGCCGAGCCTGATCTCGCGTTGGTTGGTGGCGACGACGGGCTGATTGCCCCAGTAGTCGCCCATCTCATTCTGATTCTGGACGATCATGGGCTCGCCGACTTTGGCCAGCTTCACTTCTGCCACATAGGTGCCGTTGAAGCGGACGAATTCGACGGGCTGCGGCGATTCGCCGTAGATCCAGATCTCAAATTGCTTGCCGTCCTCGCCGGTCTCGCGCTCTTTGCGGATGGGCTGGCCTTTGGCGTAGACGACCATGTCGCGATTCATGCCAACGAGAACGCGATGCTGCTCGATGGCGGCACGGAGAAAATCGGGGAGCGTTTCGGCGAAGGCCTCGGCGGGCGATTTCACGCCGAAGTCGATCATGGGCCTGAGCAGTGCCTGGAGCTGCTCGCCATTCAGGTTGGGGACTCGCTCTTCGAAGACGAGGGTGATGCGGGATCCAGTGGGTTGCTGGCCGTCGTCGTGGGCCAGCGGGGTAGTATTCACGGGATCCATGCCGATGGAGATATGACGAAGGATCCTGTGCTTGTGCTGGAAGCCGCCGTTCAGATCCAGCTGGATGCTCTTGTCGTTGATCTTGATATCGGTGACCACCACGCGGTCGCCGGGCTTAGCCGAGGTGCCTTTTTTGTGGAGGAGGTCGACATAGCCCTCGCCGGTGGGATCCATGTGCCCGTTGGCATGAAGGTCGAGATTGGCGATGGGCAGGGGGCGCATGGCGAAGCCCTGCTCGGACTGCATGAAACGGATGAGCAATTCGCGGCCGAGCTGGTTGAGGGGCTGCTCGGGATAGCGGACGTGGGTGGGGGCAAATTCGGTGTAGTGCTTCTCGACGTGCTCGGCTTCAACCGTGAAGACCTGAGCATGCAGGGGGAGCGCCGCAAGGAGGGGGAGCGCGCAGAACGCCGCGAGGAGGGAGAAGCCTGCGGGACGTCGATAGCCGGACATAGAGCGCCTTCTGTGCGTGGGAGCCAGACACCACCAGCATGGCCCCGTTTTGAGGAAAATTCAAGCGGGACAGCGGGTCCATATCCACTTCAATGAGGGTCGGCTGGCCACATCCCCTGTTTTGGAGCCGGAAGCTTGCCAGGCCGTTGCCAGGCGTGAAGGGGTGGCGCGGATTGTCGCGCGGTTCAGGGCTCTTCTTCGAGGATGTCCAGGGTGTAACGGTGACGATGCTTCATGCTCACGGCCGCCAGGATGGTGCGCATAGAGCGGGCGGTTCTGCCCTGCTTGCCGATCACCTTACCAACATCGGAGCGGGCCACGCGGAGGGCGAGGTTGGTGGCATCGCCGTGAAGCTGTTCCTCAACCTGGACTTCGCCGGGAATATCCACCAGGGCGCGCGCGATCTGAGCGATTAACTCGCGCATGTCATCGGGGCGATCGGGAGTTTGCATCGTTCTTTTGGGTGGAACGCGAAGGCAGCATTGAAGTCGGCTGAACGGCCGGTACGGTTAGGGAAAACCTAACCGGCATCGTCGAGGAAGGATGTGACCGCCATCACAATCGAAGGAGTGCTATGGATTTGAAGACCAGCCGGGGCGCCAGGCCAGTGTGGTTTCCCGGAAGGAATTTCAACTATGGAACGGGCCGAAAAGCAGGTTCCTCGGCTCACCACCCCCAAACTGAAATACGTTTGGGGCCCCTTTCGCTCGGAATGACAAGCCTCTTTTGTAAACAAACCTTTGGGACGCCGCACTAGGCCAGGAGTTGTTCGGCGCGCCAGGAGGATTCGCGCCACACGACGGCTTTTTCAAACTCGTCGGCGGGCATGGGACGGCCGAGGAGGAAGCCCTGGAGAGAGGTGCAACCGAGGCGCTTGAGGAATTCCTGCTGCTCCCGGGTCTCGACACCTTCGGCCACGATTTTGAGGCCCAGAGCGCGACCGAGCGCCACGATGGCGGTGATGATGGCGGCGTCTTCGGTGTCGTGCATGAGATCGCGGACGAAGCCGCGATCGATCTTGAGCTCGCTTGCGGGGAGGCGCTTGAGGTAGAGGAGGCTGGAGTAGCCGGTGCCGAAATCGTCGATGGAGATGCGGACGCCCATCTGGTCGAGTTGCTGGAGAATCGCCAGGCTGTTGTTGGCGTCGTGCATGGCGGTCGATTCGGTGATCTCGAGGGTGAGGTAGTGGGGCTCGAGGCGGTAACGCTCGAGCGAGATGCGCACGAGGTCGATGAGGTCGGGATGGTTGAACTGCAAGGCGGAGAGATTGACCGAAAGGGTCCAGCCCTGATGGCCAGCGTCGCGCCAGGCGCGCATCTGGCGGCAGGCTTCGTCGAGGACCCAGCGGCCGATCTGGAAGATGAGGCCGGTTTTTTCGGCGAGGGGGATGAAATCACCGGGAGGAACCAGTCCGCGGAGGGGATGGCGCCAGCGGAGGAGGGCTTCGGCTCCGATGAGGCGGCCGTCTTCGGCGGCGTATTTGGGCTGATAGTGAAGCACGAGCTCGCCGCGCTCCTCGGCACGGCGCAGATCCTGGACCATCTGCAGCTGGTTCTGGGCGTCGTCGCTCATGGACGACTCGAAGAAGACATAGCAGTTGTGTCCCAGGGCCATGGCATGGTTCATGGCGGCGTCGGCATTGCGCAGCGCGTCGCCGGGAAGGGGTTCACGGCCGTCGTAGATGGCGATGCCGATGCTCATGGAGACGCGGAGTTCGTGGCCATCGATCACGATGGGCTGGCGAACGATATCGAGCAATTTTTCGGCGAGCTGAGCGGCATCGCCGGGCTGCTGGGTGTCGGCCAGGACGACGAACTCATCGCCGCCGAGGCGGGCGATGGTATCGCGGGCGCGAAGAGATTCACGCAGGCGAGCGGCGATCTCGATGAGCAGCTGGTCGCCGGTGGCCATACCCCAGGCATCGTTGATCTGGCGGAAGCCGTCGATGTCCATGGAGAGCACGGTGAAGCGGCTCTGCTCGCGTTGCGCATTCTGGATTTCCTGCTCGAGACGATCGGCCAGCAGGGTGCGATTGGGGAGCTTGGTAAGGCTGTCGTGGAGGGCGAGGAACTTCAGTTCCTCTTTGGCGTCGGCGAGGCCGGCTGCCAGCAGGGCGGTGCGCTCGTCGAGGCGCATGTCGAGGAT
>DASZYN010000740.1:0-1595 GCA_035545435.1 Acidobacteriaceae bacterium
GGCCTGCCCGGCGGCTCCATGCGGCGCGAGGACGGCAGCGCTGCCGTTTCCGGCGTGGGGCCGAACCCGGACCGGGACGAGCAGGAAGTGGCGGCCGAGCGCAAGGACCGCGAAGCTGAGAGGCATGACTCCCAGAAGAAGTAACTGTTGTAACATGTGACTTGTGCCTCCCAAGAAGCCTAAGTGCCTGCATCCAACTCGGAATGGTCCTTGCGGTCTTCTTGAGGGGCACAAGTCTGCTCACCGCAGTGAGACGTCGCTTGCCCGGATCTACGCTGCTCAGTCCGCTAAGGACCGGGCTTGGCGGGCGGCTAACCCGGAACTTGCCCGGGTTAAGGCTCGTGAAAGCGCCCGAGCGTGGCGATCGGCTAATCCAGGATACGACGTAGAGCGCCGCGACAGATATTACGACCGTGAGCGTCATGCAAAGCGTGAGTACAGTAGGCGGTACAAGAAGCGTGTTGCGCTGCTCCCTGGGTTCTGCTGGGTAGAGGCGCCTCGCCTCAGGAAGCATGCGAATAAATACGCGGACCCGGAGAAGCTTCGTCAAGCACTGCTGTCCGGGTCGCAGAGATCGGCTGCGGCTAAGGGGCGAGCGGCCGAATCCTCCTTTAGGGACTGGTGTGCTGCTCACGGCTACCGGCTAGTGCCTTATGCAGCCTGGAAGGGCAATAAGGCTCGGTATGCAGCTGTGTGCCCTAACGGCCACGAGTGCAACTTGAAGCCTAACCATGTGCTCAGCGGGGTTGCAGCTTGCCGCCTGTGTAGGGCTAAGAACGACTGGGATTCGGTTTATATTCTTATCAACCGATTTGCCGGCGAGTTGAAGTTTGGAATATCGGGAAGCATTCGCCCGCGACTAGCCTCACACCGAAAAGACGGATTTACAGAGGTCTACTTGGTCTGCGGTTTTCCTGATCCGCTTACCGTAGAGAACGCCGTCAAGCAGACGCTGAAGCTAGCAGGGGAGACGCCCGTGCGAGGGTATGAGTATTTCCCTATATCTACACTTGCGCTAGTGGAAGATGTTATCTGGCAGTACGAGGAGGAAGCTAGTGCCTGCACGGAGGAGGCGCCCCCCGCAATCTAAAGCGGCTGATCGTAACCGTAACGGAGCTGAGGGTTCCATTTGGCGGCGGATGACAGAATATGTTGTGGACAGAGACGCTGGTATTTGCAGAATTTGTTTGCACCCGGGAGCCAAATCGGCTGATCATAAGATCCCCGTTACTGAGCGTCCGGATCTTGCAATGGCGGCCTCTAATTTGCAGGCCGTCCATGGCTGGCCTAACTTCTGCCCGGTCTGCAGCGCTGCGTCGCAGGCCAGGGGTGGAAAGCGAATCTACTGCAACGAACTGAAGAGCAACGGGACTACGGAGCGTGCCCGCCGGATCATCAGCGAACGCACTGGCCTGGTCCTTGATTCGAAAACTGTGGACCAGGCCAGTGGCGAACGCGAGTGGTGATCAGCCGGGCGTGCAGTCAGTGGGTGGCGTGATTGGCATGGCCCGGTTAATGCCAGCTGGCAGTAAGGGGTCAGTCCTCGTCGGCCGAGAACGTGATGTCCCCGATCCGGTCGTTCCGGCCCTTGACGC
>DASZYN010000741.1:0-5411 GCA_035545435.1 Acidobacteriaceae bacterium
GGCCTCCGAACAAATCCCCCCTGATGGCATCTGAGGTCGAATCCACATTTTGGATAGCTGACTAGCGCAGGATTCGTGTACACCTGGTTTCGTGAAGAACATTACCCTCCGAGCCGACGAAAACCTCATCAAAGACGCCTACGCAATGGCCCGTTCCGAGGGCAAAAGTTTGAATGCGGCGTTTCGCGAATGGCTGACGCAGTATGCGGGAAGACAGATGCAGAGCAGGGAAACTGAGGCGCTTTTCGAACACCTTCGAGCCGGGAACTCAGGCGGCCGCCGCTTTACGCGAGACGAGATGAATGAGCGACGGTAGGCCTTTTCTGGATAGAGGTAGGAACCGCCCTCACTCCTCCCGCAGCAGCGCCGCCGGCTCCACGCTCACCGCCCGCCGCGCCGGCACCGCAGCCGCCATCAGCCCAATCAGCACCATCGCGCCAATGGCTCCAATGACCACCAGCGGATCGTAGACGGTTGCGTGATACACGATGCTCGCCAGCACGCGTGTGCCCAGCGCGCCCAGCGCCAGACCCGCCACCGATCCAATGCCCAGCAGCAGCAGGGTTCTGCCCAGCGCAGCCCGTAGCACCTGCATGCGCTGGGCACCGAGCGCGACGCGAATCCCCATCTCCCGCAGACGCCGCGCCACCGCGTAGCTGGCCATGCCAAAGATCCCCGTCGCCGCCAAAATGCCGGCGAGTAGTCCGAGAATCCCCAGCGCCACCGTGGCGACACGCGACGGGAGGAGCACCAGCGCCAGCGCATCCGGCCAGCTTTGGATCGTCACCGGCAGGCTCGGATCGATCTTCGTCATCATCGTGTCGAGAGCGGCCACAATTTCTGCGGGCGTGCGTTTCGAGCGCACCACCAGCGCCACATCGTTCTCGTTGTTCTGCGCCAGGGGCCAGTACATCGCCGTCTGTTGCGCCTCGGTGAGGGCATCGTATTTTCCGTCTTCAACGACGCCGACAATTTCGTACAGGGTTGCGTTGTGTGCGCCGGGTTCGGCGTAGTGGCGTCCGATCGCCGCCTGGGCGCTCCCAAATAATGTGCGTGCAAAGGTTTCGTTCACCAGCGAGACCTTTGGGGCCTGCTTGTCGTCATGCCAGGTGAAATCGCGACCGGCAACCAGCCGCGTGCCCGCAGCCTCCAGATACCCCGGCGAGATGGTGAAGTACTTCGACGTAAAAACGCTGTTCGAACCGCGAAAGTCCTGGGTGCCCTCGCGATACACCGGTGTGCTGCTGCCTCCGGCGTTCAGTTGCGGCTCGTCGATGGTGCCCACCGCCGTCACGCCCGGGATCTGCGCAGCCTCCTCGAGCATGCGCTTCTCGACCGGCAGCGCCGACTCGTTCGAGTACCCCGCCATCTTCATCTCCGTATGCGCCAGCACAACGCCTTCAGGCTGGATGCCGATGGGCGCGTGCAGCTGGCGGCTCATGCCGCGCAGCCCTACCAGCGCGCAGGTGACCAGCAGCGCACACAAAGCCACCTGCAGTCCCAGCAGCGCGTCCCGCATCGTCATCCGCCGGAAGATCGGCTGCGCAGCGCCCTTCATCACCTGCATCGCGTCAATCTGCCAGATCTGGCGAGCCGTCAGCACCGCCGGCAACACGCAACTCGCCGCGGCCAGCAGCACCGCGATGAGGTACACGCGCGCATCGGCCGGAACCGTCACATGAATCGGCAAAGCCGGAACGGGATGCCACTGGCTCATCACTTTCATCAGCGCCACCGACGCCATGGTTCCGATCGCTCCACCGCCAATGGCCAACAGCGCTGCCTCCGCCAGCACCTGGCGCAGCACCCGCCACCGGCTCGAGCCGATCGCCACACGGATCGCCAGCTCACGGCCGCGATCCGCTGCACGCGCCGCGAAGATGCTCGCCAGATTCACGCACGCCGCCGCCAGCACCAGCAGAGCCAGGAGTAAGAGTGCCGCAAGAAAACTTCGCGCCGCCTCTCCGACCTGATCGCCGAACAGTCCCGCCTTCACCAGCCGGAACCCGAGCCCATCGTCATCGACCGGATTCTGCTTCACCATCCGCGCCGCGACCGTGTTCAGGTCGTTCGACGCCTGCTCCATCGTTACGCCCGGCTTCAATTCCCCAACGACGAAGATGCTGTGGTTGTACCGCTTGTGCAGGTTGTCGTAACCGTCCAGCTGTTCCTGGTTCACCATTGGCACCCAGAAATCCGGCCACAGGAACAGTTCCGTTCCGTGAAACTCTGGCGGAGCGACGCCGATCACGGTGAAGGGATGCTTGTTGAGGTCGACCGTGGTGCCGATGATCCGCGGATCGGCCGCGAAACGCGCCCGCCAGTACCCGTCGCTCAGCACGACGAACGGCGCGGAGTTCGGCCCGTGTTCGTCGCTGGCGTGAAACAGCCGTCCCGCCTCCGGCTCGACGCCCAGCATGTCGAAGTAGCTGCCCGACACCTGGTACATCCAGCTCTTTTTCGTCAGGCCGCCGACACTCAGCGCCGCTTCACCGATGCGAAACGCCGCCATGTCGCTGAAGGTCGAATTGCCCGCGCGCAAATCCTGGAAGTCGGGGTACGAGTGGCTGATATAGCCGTGCTCCTTGTGCTCGATCGTCCATACCCGGCCTGCTCCGGAGCCGGTGAGCGGGCGCAAAATCGCGGCGTTCAGAACCCCGAAGACCACAAGATTCGCCACGATGCCCATCGTGAGCGACAAAACCGCAACCAGCACAAAGCCAGGCGCATGCCGCAGCCGCCGGACAGCCACGCGAAGATCACCCCAAATGTCGGACATTGGTCTCCTTCACGAATTCAACAGCCCTTCAGAGAGAATGCATCTGCGGGTCCATCCCGCCACCCCGCGCAGCGACGCAAAACAGGGCATTTTCCCTGAGATGCAACGCGCGTCTCGCGACCAGCTTGTCCAGACTGGCGGATCGGCGTCCATTCTCGGACAACGATCGGCCTCGTGCAGCGTCGGAATCATACGGGATTGTCGGAGTCCTGTACCCTGCACCCTGTACGCTGTACCCTGTCCTCACCCGCGATGCTGCGCCGTCTCGTCCTGGCTTTTTCGTTCCTCCTGGCCGCGTGTCTGCCTGCCCAGGCCGCTCCGCACCGGCAGGACACCGGCTTTCTGAACCGGAGTCTGGTCGTCAACGGCACGCTGCGCCGTTATGTCGTCTACCTGCCCGACACCTGGAACAAGCAGCAGGCCTGGCCCGTCATTCTCTTTCTGCACGGCTCCGGCGAGCGCGGCTCCGAAGGCATGGATGAGACCCAAATCGGCCTGCCCCAGTCCATCCGTCTGCATCCGGAACGATGGCCGTTCGTCGTAGTCATGCCGCAGGTGCCGTTCAGCCACCATCACTGGACCGATCCCGACATGATGACCATGGCCATCGCCGCTCTCGATGCGGAGGTGAAGGAATTCCACGGCGATCGCGACCGCGTCTACCTCACCGGCCTCTCCCTCGGCGGATACGGCGTCTGGGAGATCGCGAAGGCGTATCCCCACCGCTTCGCAGCCCTTGTGCCGGTCTGCGGTGGCGTCTTCTGGTCGTATCAGCCCGATCGCTGGCGCGAGGTGAACACGCTGCCGGCTGAATACGCCCGCTTCGTCGGTCGCACGCCCACCTGGATCTTTCATGGCGCCGACGATCCTGTGGTTAATCCGCGGCAGTCGCGGCTCATGTTTGCGGCTCTGAAGGCCAGCGGCGGCGATGTGCGCCTCTGGGAATACGCTGGGATCAAACACAACGTCTGGGACCGCGCCTACGGCGAACCGCAGTTGCCGCACTGGCTGCTGGCGCAGCGGCTCAGCGCGATCCCAAAACTTTCTCCGCTCGCCGAGGAGATCCTGGTTCCGGTCCATCCGGTCCCGGCCAAAGTGGATCCGAACCTCTACAACACCTACACCGGAGAATACGAAGACCAGAACGAAGTCGTCGCCACGGTCTTCCGCCAGGGCGACCGTTTGTTCTCCCGCAATCGCATCGGCGATGTGAACGAGTTGCTGCCGGAAAGCCCAACCACCTTCTTCTACCCGACCGGAGGAACCCGGCGTCTGACCTTTGAGCGCGACGCCGAAGGCCGAATCACCGGAATCCGCTTCCGGGACGACCGACACGAGGAGTTCTGGGAGCGCAAGCGCTGACGAGCGCCGGCCAAGCGGAGCGCCGACTTTTTGGACAAAAGTTTTGACATCGCCTCGAACTCCTCTCGCCGACTCCGCGGCAAGTCCCACAAATCGCACGACTTCACTTTGGCCGCCGGCGTGCGCTTACTTCTCCCGATGAAACCCTGCTTTCCGGCAGAGGAATCTGTTCAAACGAATGAGGAGAAGATCATGAAGGGCTTGCTCTATGCGGCAGCAATCCTGGCGCTGCTTTCGGTTCCCGCCTTTGCCGGCGCAAAAACCCAGCGTCAAACCATCACTTTTTCGAACCCGGTCACCGTCGGAACCGCGAACTTCGTTCCCGGAGACTGCAAAGTGAGCTGGGACGACACCGGCGACACCGTGCAGGTCACCTTGACGCAAAAGGCCAACGATGCTTCGGTCACCGTGCCCGCCAAAGTCGTCAAGGGAGACTTTCCGCACCGTTCGCTCGTCTTGACGACCGGGGACGGCGGGCAGGTTCTCACCGCGATCCAGTTCAACCACTACAGCCTTGTGCTCAACGGCACGGAGATGGCCTCGGAAAGCGCCCCTAAAACGGATCAATAACACGGCTGACCTGGACGGAGGGTGGCTCGGCATCGCGCTGGGCGCCCTCCTTCGGCATGCGCAGGCGATCCCCTTTTCGAGCGATGGGACCAGGATTTATCTTTCGGCCCGCCTCTGGTGTGGTTTCTCGCAGATTCGTTCAACAGCCGATCCTGGTTTTCTATAGGACATGACTTCTCAGCCTGCGGAAACACTCGCCTTCGGCACGGAAAAGTAACAGGGCACGACCTTGGTCGTGCCGCAAAGCGTCCAAAAATGAATCGGGCTTCAGCCCCTGAGCCCTGTCTGCGGTCGGGCGCCGAATGGTTCACTGAAACGTCAGCGATACCCCCCCTCCCCACACGGTACGAACGTAATGGCGGACATCCCGCTCTCCGAATGAAGACGGATCTCCACGCCCCGCCCTGGCGTCCATCTCAGCAGGTTCATTTTCCCGAACCGCTGAGGTGATTGTCTGTGAAAGGCTTCTTCAAATATTCGTTGTTCGCTTTGGTTTTCACTCTCCTGGTGACTCCCTTGTTTGCCAAAACTCACACGGTCAGGATCCAGCAGGCCGTAACGGTGGGTTCGACGCAGATTCCCGCCGGTGACTACAAGCTTTCCTGGGAGGGAACCGGCCCCATGGTGAAGGTTACGCTGGCACAGCGAGGCGCCACGCCCGTTGTCCTCGATGCAAAGCTGGTGACCGGTAACAAGAACG
>DASZYN010000742.1:0-1991 GCA_035545435.1 Acidobacteriaceae bacterium
GTATGTCTCGCTGGTATCGGGATCGGCTTCGTATCGACGATTGCCGGAGATGCTGGTGCAGATCGAGCAGGGCGCGCAACGCGTGACCGGGCTCGACGACCGGCAGACCGAGGAGACGTTCGAGACGGAATTCACGGCGCGGTCGAATCCACACCGTGGCTACATCACGATCATCGAAGGCTGCGACAAGTTCTGCGCGTACTGCGTGGTTCCTTACACGCGGGGCAAGGAACGCAGCCGCAAGTCCGACTCAGTGCTGGCGGAAGCGCGCCGCATGGCCGATGCCGGGTTTACGGAGATTCAACTGCTGGGCCAGAATGTGAATTCGTATCGCGATCCGGAAGGGAAGCGGAGCTTCGCAGAACTGCTGGCTGCCGTTGGGGAAGTCGTCGGCATCCGCCGCGTGCGGTTCACGACCTCTCACCCGAGAGATTTCACGAAGGAGATCGTCGAGGCCATCGACTCGGTGCCTTCCCTGTGCGATCACGTGCATCTGCCGGTGCAGAGCGGCTCATCGAAGGTATTGCGCCTGATGGCGCGCGAATATTCGCGCGAGCAGTATCTGGAACGCATCGCATGGATCAAAGGCGCGAAGCGGACGATCAGCATGACGACCGATATCATTGCGGGATTCCCTGGGGAAACGGTGGAGGACTTCGAGGAGACGCTGTCGCTGCTGAGCGAGGTTCAGTACGACGGCGTGTTCGCCTTCAAGTATTCACCGCGTCCGAATACGCCGGCGCTCGCCATGGCGGATTCGATTCCGGAGGAGGAAAAGTCGAAGCGGCTGCAGGTGCTGCTCGATCGGCAACGCGAGATCCAGCGATCGAATTATGAGAGGCATGTCGGGGAAATTCTGGAAACGATGGTCGAGGGAGCCAATCCTCAGCGCGGACAGATCGTGGGACGGACGTCGCAGAACAAGACGCTGAACTTCACCACGACGCAGCCCATTGCGCCGGCGCCGGGGGTGTATCTGCCGGTGCGTGTGACCAAAGCGTTTCCGAACAGTCTGGTGGGAGAGGCGGTTCAGCTTCAGTAGGCAGCGAGGGACACGATGGAAGTTGAAATGAAAATCCGAGGTTTGATGGTCGATCCGTCGACGAACATGCCAGTCGTGATCCTGAAAGACCCGAAGAGCGAGGCGGTGTTGCCGATCTGGGTCGGGCTCTATGAGGCAAACGCCATCCAGATGGAAGTGGAGAAGGCGACGACGGCGCGGCCGCTGACGCACGATCTGCTGAAGAACGTGGTGATGGGACTGAACGCCCAGGTACAGCGGGTGGTCGTCTCGGAATTGCGCGGAGACACCT
The DNA here is from genome assembly GCA_035545435.1 of Acidobacteriaceae bacterium. Lineage (GTDB taxonomy): Bacteria > Acidobacteriota > Terriglobia > Terriglobales > Acidobacteriaceae > Palsa-343. Next base: position 1,314 of record DASZYN010000742.1, read on the forward strand.
TTTACGCGGTGATCTGGATGCAGCAGAACGGAGAAGTTGTGTCGATCGATGCGCGGCCGTCTGACGCGCTGGCTTTGGCGCTGCGCTCCGATTGTCCCATCTTCGTCTCCGAAGAGGTGCTGCATGCCGCCAAGGTCCTTCCTGCGGCCGAATCTCAGCCTACCGAGCAGGATGTGCGGAAGTGGCTGGAAAACCTCGGCGATGAGGATTTAGGCAAGTACAAGATGTGAGCAGGGGCCGGCGCTGAAGCCGCCCCCCTGAGCCGCGCCTGCTGGCCGAGATCACGGGAGAAAGTTTGATCGACCTCATCAAACGGATGACATTCCGTAGCGTGGTTGCCACGGAACGAATCGTCCGAACTTTTGACGGGGGTCCTCCGTCGCTGGAGCCGGCCGATCTGCGCAGGATCCGGAATTTCCTGATCCCGCAGGTTCATCCGTTCCTCGGCGCCGCAGTTCACGAAACTCCACTCGTCGAAGCCCTTCGGTCCGCTGTGCCTGAGGCGAATATCGTCGCTATCGGATCGGGAATCGGCGCCCAGGTTCTTCGCTGTCACCCGGGGGTGAGCCGTATCGAGCCTGCGCCGGATCCCCACCGAGACTTTTGGGGAGCGGTTCGGGCTTATCGCAATGTCGCGCGCTCCTTCGGTGGTGAGCCGTGGTGCGCGCTGTTCACGGG
>DASZYN010000743.1:0-3601 GCA_035545435.1 Acidobacteriaceae bacterium
ACGGTGTGCGTGCCGGGAAGGGCGACCAGCGAGACGGATTGGGTGATGGTGACGCTTTCTTTGTAGACGCCAGGTGCGACGTAGATGACATCGCCGGGAGCGGCAGCGGAGACGGCGGCGGCGATGGTTTTTTGGCAGCCCAGCAGGCCCTGTTTCTGGACACAGAGGGTTGCGGCAGAGGCCAGAGGTGCGACGATGAGCGCGAGTGCAGCACAGCCGAACAGCAAGGGCGTGCGATGACGAATCGGACGTAGGGTGTGCATGGGACCTCCAGGGATTTCCGAATTGCGTCTTCGGCGCGGCGGGGAGGTGCGAGTGGACCGGGCTCGGGGACGACGGGGGCCATGCTACACCCGGGAAATGCCGGCGAATATGACTGCGTCAACAACTGTCGAAAGATGGGGTGTTGATCGTGAAATTGGTGGACGGATTTGAACTGCGGGACCGGGCCCGAGTCCTGACTTCGGGCGGCTGAAGCCGGCGGTTGCGGAAGAGAGTTCTCATGGCGTGACATTGCGATTTCGCCACCTCCAGGAGGCTCTGCAGGACGCCCGATGCTCCGGCCGTCAGAAAACCCGCTTTTGCACTGATTTTGCACGGGTTTTGGGCGGCTGGAGAGCGGTCTTAGCGTGGTAAAATAAGGATGGAAGCGGAGCCCGCAAATCCTCGTTTTTACAGGGCTTTTCGGGCCCATCACGAGCCTTCTCACCCCTGGAAAAATCACCCCAGACAAGACCGGAGTTTCATGGCAACCAAAGAAGTGGCACCCACCGAAGAAGCGATCCCAGCGAACGTAAAAGCAAAGGGCGGCAAGAGCGCGGGCGAGAACGGCAACGGTTCCTACACAGGCGAGAACATCAAGGTGCTCGAGGGGCTGGAGGCGGTGCGTCTCCGGCCTGCGATGTATATCGGGTCCACGGGGGAGATGGGGCTGCACCACCTGGTGTACGAGGTAGTGGACAACTCGGTGGATGAGGCCCTGGCCGGATACGCCACGAAGATCGAGGTGGCGATTCACGACGATAACTCGATCACCGTAATCGACGACGGACGTGGAATTCCTGTCGATGAGATGACGCTGGACACGGGCGAGAAGATGCCGGCAGTGCAGGTGGTGCTGACCAAGCTGCACGCGGGGGGTAAGTTCGACACCTCCAATTACAAAGTGTCCGGCGGGCTGCACGGGGTGGGTGTGAGCTGCGTGAACGCGCTGAGCGAAGAGTTCGAGGTGGAGATCTGGCGGCCGGCGAAGCCGGATGAGCCGAGCCACACGTACGAGCAGAGCTACTCGAAGGGCGCTCCGACGACGAAGCTGAAGCAGACGGGGACCAGCAAGCGGCGCGGGACGAAGATCCGCTTTCTGCCGGACCGGTCGATTTTTACCACGACGGAATACAACTACGACACGCTGGCGCAGCGGTTGCGGGAGTTGGCGTTTCTGAATAAAGGGCTGACGATCACGCTGACCGACGAACGGATCACCGATCCGAAGACCGGCGAGGCAAAAAAGGCGGAGTTCAAATACGCAGGCGGAATTGCGGAGTTCATCAAGCACCTGAACCGCGGCAAGAGCGTGCTCCACGACAAGCCGATCGTGATGGAGGGGCTGCGCGATGGCGTGGATATGGAGATCGCTCTGCAGTACAACGATGGCTATTCGGAAACAGTGTTCTGCTTCGCAAACAACATCAATACCGTGGATGGCGGGACGCATCTTTCCGGGTTCAGAACAGCGTTGACGCGGACAATCAACTACATCGGCCAGCAGATGGGGCTGTTCAAAGATGTGAAGGAAAACCTGACAGGCGATGACGTGCGCGAGGGGCTGGTGGCGGTGATCAGCGTGAAGCTGCCGCAGCCGCAGTTCGAAGGGCAGACGAAGGGCAAGCTGAACTCCGATATCGCAGGCACGGTGCAGGCGCTGGTGAATGAACGGCTGGGTGCGTTCCTGGAACAGAATCCGCCGGTGGCGAGGAAGATCATCAACAAGGCGGTGGAAGCGGCGCGTGCTCGCGAAGCAGCGAGGAAAGCTCGGGATCTGACTCGGCGCAAGGGTGCGCTGGATGGCGGTGGACTGCCCGGCAAACTGGCGGACTGCTCGGAGCGCGATCCTGGACGGTGCGAGCTGTATCTGGTCGAGGGCGAGAGCGCAGGCGGAACGGCGAAGCAGGGGCGCGACCGGCGGTTCCAGGCGATTCTGCCGCTGAAGGGCAAGATTCTGAACGTGGAGAAGGCGCGCTACGACAAGATGCTCGGGCACGAGGAAATCCGCGCCATGATTACGGCTCTGGGGACCGGCATCGGGAAAGACGATTTCGACGCGGCGAAGCTGCGTTACGGCAAGATCATTCTGATGACGGACGCCGATGTGGACGGGTCGCACATCCGCACGCTGCTGCTGACCTTTTTCTTCCGGCATATGCAGGAGCTGATCAAGCGGAGCAACGTGTATATCGCGCAGCCGCCGCTGTACAAGATCAAGAAGGGGCGGTTCGAGCAGTACATCAAGGACGACCGCGACTTTGTGAAGGTAATGGTGAAGCGCGCGGCGGAGGGAATGATCATCCGCTACGGCGAGGGCGCGGCGAAGATCGAAGGCGCAGCGCTGACGAAGTTCATGGGGCAGCTGAACGAGTACCTCGGGTTCTACGACAAGGTGAACACGCGGCTGCGCAATGAAGAGGTCACGAATCTGCTGGCGCACCATGAACTGACGAAGCGCGCGGACTTCGAGAACAAGACCAAGCTGGATGCGCTGCACAAGGATCTGGAGAAGATTCAGAAGAAGCACCAGTTCAAGGCGCTGCAAAAGCCGGTGCAGGACGAGGAGCATCAGACCTGGTCGCTGTGCTTCACGGATGCGCAGGGTGCAGAGCGGCGGATTGACTGGGCGCTGGCGTCGACGCCGGAATATCGGCAGATGATGTCGAAGCACGGGCAGATTAAGGAGATGCTGGAACCACCATTCGTCGTCGAATACGCGGGCAAGGCAGCGGAGAAGGCAGGGGTGGGGGTTCCGGACGAGGAAGACCTGGGCGCCGAGGCCGTGGCCGAGACGAAGGGCGAAGCGGAAGCGGGCAAACCAGCTCCGAAGCGCACAGGAAAAGCAAATCTGGAGCCGGTGGAGAAGCAGACCCCGCGCGAGCTCTTTGAGTACGTCATCGAGCAGGGGCGGCGCGATTACCAGGTTCAGCGCTACAAGGGCCTGGGCGAGATGACGGCGTCGCAGCTATGGGAGACGACGATGGATCCGGAGCGGCGCACGCTGCTGAGCGTGAAGCTGGAAGATATTGCGGAGACAGAGACGATCTTCACAACGCTGATGGGCGAGGACGTGGACGCGCGGCGGAAGTTCATCGAAGACAATGCGCTGGATGTGAAGAACCTGGATATCTGAAGACCGGACCCGCAGGGAGCAGGGAATAGGGAGTAGGGAATAGAAAAGACAGTGGCCCTCCTGAATGGAGGGCTATTGTCTTTTTAGAGGCGAGCAGAAATGGATACGAAAGAGATTGGCAAAATTCTCGGAGAGAAGTTTGAAGGCGTTGCGGGAGATGGCGCGCTGGCGTTAGCCGAGCTTCATCTGGCGCCCGATGCGGCG
>DASZYN010000744.1:0-2498 GCA_035545435.1 Acidobacteriaceae bacterium
TGGAGCCCGTGCGCGGGCTTTGGTGCAAGCACAATTGACCGCGCCTCCAATTTGGAGCCCTCTGGCTCTGCCCCGGCCCGGACCGGCCTGCTGGAATGGCCTGGCAGCCGATCCCGCGCCCTTGGACCCACTTGCCTGCCTCCTCGGACTTCGCTCGGCGGCTGGTGCGCGGTGCCTCTCCTCCCGATTCCTGTCTCCTTGCAGCGCCACGCTTTCTCTGTTCCTGCTCTTTGATGGGATAGAGAAAACGGACGATGTAATGTGAGAAGATAATCGGATGGATGCACCTGCGTCGACGCCTTTCGAAGTCCTTGGAGGAGTTCATTCTGTTTATTTCTCCGGTCGTCCCAGTCTAGTTCTTCGACCTTAACTTCGTCAGCGTCGGCCGCTATGCAGGAGCAGCTTTGCCGCCACGTGGAGTGTGCTGCGGAATTTTCTGTGGAACTTTCCACGGAATTTTCTGACGACGACCGGCCGCGGCGCATGCAGACTGCGGGATGCGCATTTCTGTTCGAGCAGTAGTGATGGATTGTCTGTCGGGGGAGAGCATTTTCTCTCTTTGTGTTGGAGGACTTTATGTCGTTTGATGTCGCCATCGGCGATTCATCAGACCCTGTCACTCCCTACGGGAGGAGTCTTTGTCACGTGCCTACGGGCGCCTCAAATAAAATGCACTTGAATTGAATTGAATTGAGTTCGAACGCGTGCTGGGGTCGCGCATGGGCCACAAGGTGAAGGAGCACGAGCAACTCGAGGAGCTGCACGCGCGCATCGCGACCAAGATCAATCAGTTCAACTCTTTCGGCCTCACGGTCCACGGCCGGGCCATGCTCACCAACTCGTGCCTGCTCTCACACCTGTGGTTCGCGGCCTCCTTCCTCTTCATGGGCGACGACTTCCTGAACCGCCTGCGCTCTGAGTGCTACCGCTTCATCATGGCGGGCTCGCCCGGCTACCGCCACGAAAGCCGGGCCCGCTGCGAGGCCCGTCGCGGAGTGGGAGGTCTCGGCGTGCTCAACCCTTTGGTGGAGGTGCGGGCCATCCGCGCCATGTGGGTCGTCCGCATGCTCCGCGGCGACGCCGAAGACGCGGCCACCCCGCGGCCTTGGCGCCAACTGCTTTGGACCTCGCTGCTGAGGTTGGCCAACCAGCGCACCACGGACCGCTTCAACATCTTTCGCAAGGACTGGCCCTCCTTCCCGTTCTACGATCCTGCCCTGCCCAAGCCACTCGCTACCGCGAAGGGCCCTGCCTACCATTCGCTGCTGACGGAGATCCTGCGCGACTTCAGCCGGTGCCAGCCAGAGCACGCGCCACCCCCGCCGCGAGTGGCGTGGGCCTTCAGCCCCACCGCTGGCTCCTTCAAGTGGGTGACTATCCCCCCCTTGCCCACGGCTGGGGATCTGGACAATCTGCGTCTGTGCAACGGCAAGAAGCTGGAAGAGCTCTCTGTCAAGAAGATCTACAAGTTCCTCCTGGCTCAAGACCGACAAGCCCAAGCCGATGCCGACCATCTCAAGTGGGAGAAGCGCGCGACGAAGCGCGCTGCGGCAGGCCTCACCCCCGAGCCCGAACCCCTGCGCATCGACCCGGATAGCCCCATCCCACCGCGGGCCTGGTTGGAGGACAAGGACCCCGCAAGCTGGAAGAGGCGCTGGCTGGCGCTGAAACAGCTTCGCATGCCCACGACCTACAAGCAGTTGCTCTGGCGCCGTTGGCATGGGCGTCTCTATCTGGGTGCTACGAAGGAGCAACCCCAACCCGAGTGCCCCCTCTGCGGCGAGCTCGATTCTCAGGAGCACTTTGGGCGCGGCTGCGAGGTGGCTGGTCTTCTCTCTCTCCTCCAGTCTCTGTGGCGTCACTGGTTCGACGCCCCTTTCCCCGAGGAGTGGTGGGTGCTCGAGTGGGGCGCCGACTGGCGCTGGAACACCCTCTTCGCGACCGCCCTGCACACTCTGTACTGCCTGCGATACGGCGTGATCCGTGGCGACTGCTCTTTCTCGCGGATCGGTTTGGCTCTTCGCATTAAGGCCAACCTCACCGCTATTCTCGACGTTCTGGCTCGTCAGCCGAACGGCCTAATCGACCACGACGGCAAGTGGATTCGGCTTAAGGCTGGCGAGGACCCTGCGAATGAGAAGGCGAGAAGGGAGGTCTGCATCTCCTTCCCCTTCCCTTGAGGTGACCGCCTCTGGCGGTATTGTTACTTATTTATGCTGCTGAGGCCCGTTCGGGGGCTCTCTATGGACTAAGCGAGCAGCTCTGTACAGTGTATTTAAGCTGTCTTGTAATCTGGCGGTCCTGGCTAACGCCTGGTGACCAATAAAGGCTCAAAAAGCAAAAGCAAAAGCACTGGAACCACGTGAAGCCTCCGCGGTCCTGGTGGACGAGCGAGTGGTCTCCTGATTGGCGGTGGATGGTTGGCTACTCGCTCCTACTGCACGCTCTGTACGCTCATCGCGTGGCCGCAGTCCACGAGGAGGTGGCCGCCGACAACG
>DASZYN010000745.1:0-2252 GCA_035545435.1 Acidobacteriaceae bacterium
GTAACCACGAAAATGCGGCCATGCTTCGGAGGTAAAAATTCAGGAAGGCGCGCAATCGCGCCTCGCTCGACCACCGCGGTATACGTGCGCTGCGGCGTCGCGACAGAAAACTGGGGCATTTCCTCAATCGTCGCATGCCGCTCGCGCCTCAGCGTCTCGCGCCTGCCGCGAATGTTTGTGATGCGGAAACCAGAAAATTTTCCTGCATATTGAAGCACAATTACCGTCACGGCGCTGCCGGTGAATCATTTTCCGGATAAATCGGGGTAACTGCTGTTTCCGTGCCGTAAGTTTGCGAGCTGTCAATGCCAAATAGAAATGTCCTGATGTCTGCCAGGTAGAATTGTCCGGTTTCGAGGATGAGTAGCCGGAAGAGGGGTTAAGGTGGACGTGTCCGGACGGGGTCGCGCCCGCACGGATGCCCAAAGCCGAAGCGACGGAGCTGGCTCCGGAAGCAGTCGGCGCAAGCCCTCCCAGCGCTCGATGACAACCGGGCTGACCGGCCCGCTGCGCGCGGAGGGCTTTCCTGTAGAGGACGAACAACTGCTTCTGGTGAAGCTCCCGAGCCGAGGCTTTGGGCTGAATAAACGCGAAAGTTCGCCGGGCCGGTTTTGCCCGGCGTTCCTTGCTGCCTTTCAATCCCGCGGTTCGGAAGCGTGGTTGTTGTTGATCTTGCCTGCCGCCCATACCGGCATTCCGCGTTTGCGCAGAAGATTGTCCATCACGGCCCGCATGGCTGGCGATGGACCTGGATGTTTGGCTTTCCGGGAACGGGGCGATGGAGTTGGCTCGGCCGGCTCTGTTCGCTGTTCGATGGCGGCGACCTCCAGATAACGCTCGCGAAAACGCACACAGATCTCTCCGTTGAGCCGCTTCTCGACGCGTACCGGCGCGCCGCGTAGTCCGGCGACGATCGACGAACTCGCGATCCGGTAGAACTGCCCCTGGAACTGGATCGTGTAATCGTTGTTCACCTGGCGGGTTTCCACTATCGAGAGCACCGCCGTCAGATCGCAATCCGGCGGGAGCGGCCGGTGCGCATCGGCAGCCGTGACCGGAGCGACCACCAGATGCTGATTCCACCAGGGCAGAAACTCGGTTTCCAGATAGTGATTGGCTTCGTCCAGTGTGCAGGCTCCCGCCACGCGCAGCCCCTTGACCAGCCGGTCCTGCGCCGTGCCGAAGCTCCGTTCGACGCGCCCTTTGGCCTGCGGTGAATGCGCCGCGATCCAGACAATGTTCAGTTCCCGCAACGCACGGCCGATCTGGGTGGGGGGCAACGGATCGCGTTCGTCGCGGGACAGGTTTTTCTGATTGCGCAAGACCTTCGGCGTGTTGTGAAACATACTGGCTTTGTCTGTATAGAAGCTCAGCGGCCTGCCATGGCGCTCCAGATACGTCCAGAGCAGCCGCATGTTTTCTTCCGTCGAATCGCGGGACACGAAGCGAGCCAGCAGTTCGCTGGTGGCGTCGTCGATCATATGGATCAGATAGAAACGCTCGCCACGGCCCTCCAGCCAATCGTGGTCGGAAGTGTCCCACTGCACCATCTCGCCGCGCGAGCTGCGCCGCTGCCGCCATTGATGAACCGCTTCCACTTTCTGCTTGCGGCTCCGCCATAGCCCGGCCTGACGCATCAACTGGCGCAGGGTTTCGCGTCCGATCGCGAGCTTGTGCTTCTTCGCCAGATACTCGCTCGCCAGCGTGGGTCCGAATCCGCGATAGACCTCCGTGGAAAGGATGCGAATCGCCTTCTCCCGCTTCTCCGTACTGAGTTTGCGGTTGGATTCGCGTCCCCGCAGGCCGTGAATCACGCTTTTGTCGCCGCTTTCGTGAAGACGTACCAGCAGACGCCGGATGTGCCTTTCGCTCAATTCCAGATCCTTCGCCGCCTGGCTCTGCGTAATCAGTCTCTTCTGTGCTTTCTTCAGCACTACCAGCCGGTCTCGGTCCCGCTGGGTCATGGTGAGAACTCCTTGTTCTGACACCTCCCCAGCCTGACCTCGTCAACAGGACATTTCTATTTGGCACTAATAGGACATTCTCACTTTGCGCCGACAAGAAAATTTTCGGTATTGTACCGATCCGGGGTGCGAGTTACACTCAGCTACCACATGTCGAATTCACCAGGCCGGATATGTATTTTCGTCCTTCGACGGCTCGCTTTGCCGGTAGTGGCACTCTTGATTGCGTCAGGTGCGGCATCAACTCCAGCCAGCCGGGAAAGCGGGGTTAGCTCGTCAGGCACAACG
>DASZYN010000746.1:0-4349 GCA_035545435.1 Acidobacteriaceae bacterium
AGCTGTTTTCGATTGTGTTGTTCCGGACGCTGAAGCGGGCGGTGGAGGGGCGGCCGTTCAACTGGGAGAAGATTGAGCGGACGGCGCGAATGTCGCGGCAGACGGAGAAGATTGCGGCAGGGGACTGAGCGAGACCGGGAACAGGGGAGTCAGCCGGGATCCATTTGGAAAAAGACCCGCTCAGGAGGACGGAGCAGATTCTTTTCCAAAGCAACTGGAGCGGTCAGGTGATCGGCGGAGCTCGCTTGTCCCGGGCCGATGCTTAAAGGGAAGCAGCGGCGGTGGGCTCATCCTTATATAAGCCGGCATATTTGGCGATGCCGACCATGGTGAATACTTTCTGGAAGTGCGGGGTGAGGCCGAAGGCCGCGACTTTGCGGCCAGTTTTGTCAGCTTCCATGAGCATCTGGATGATGAGGGCGATCCCGCTGGAGTTGATGTAGTCGACTTTGGTGAAGTCGAGGAGGACGGGGCCGTCATGGACAGACTGCCAGGCGCCGAGGAGGGAGTCCTTCGAGGTGCTGGAGATGTCGCCGCTGAAACGGAGCACGGAAACGGGCGCACCGCTGGCGCCGGAGGTCTGGTCTACGGTGGTTTTGGTCTCGGCCTGCACTATTTACTCTCCTTGTCGAACTCGCTGTCTTTGTCGAGCCGGATGACCAGCCGTACATAGCTGCCCTTGCCTTTGCTGTCGTGCACCCACTCAGCCTCGTCGACCAGAGCCTGAATGAGGAACATGCCCATGCCGCGAGGGTCTTCTTCACCGTGGATCTTGCGGTCGATGTCGGGTTTGGGCGGCTGCTTTTCCATGCCGGTACCGTTGTCGACGACCTTGACCTCGAGGCCGTCGGCGGTGGCGGAGAGGATGACGCCGACGGAGAGCTTCTCGTTGAGGCGATTGCCGTGCTCGATGGCGTTGATGCAGGCTTCAGCGACGGCGGTCTTGAGGTCCTCGATGCGGTCGGGAGGGAAGCCCATGAGCTGAGCGACGCTGGCGGCGGTGCCCATAGCGACTTTTTCGAAGCCGAGGCGCGAGGGGAGCCGAACTTCCACCGAAGTGCCGGCGGTCGGGATCATCGACATCCTCCCATCAGGCGCTCATGCGCATCAGAGCCAGCGCGGTCATATCGTCTTCCTGCGATTCGTTTCCCGAGAAGCTGCGCAGTTCCTGGAACAGCGTATCGAGGATAGCAGCACATTCCGGAGAGGTGCATTGCAGAAATGAGTTGAGCAGGCGCTCGGTACCAAATTCTTCATCGCCGCAAAAGACCTCGGTGAGGCCGTCGGTATAGAAGAGCAGGCGGGAGCCGGGAGGGAAGTCCACGAATTCGGACTGATACTCAGCGATGGGCAGAATGCCGATGGGGGTGGAGCTGGCCTGGAGCTGGTGGGCGGCTTTGCCGGGCCGCACGAGGAAGCCGGGATTGTGGCCGGCGTTGACGACTTCCAGCTGGTGGCTGCGGGGATCAAGCCGGAGAAAGATGCCGGTGACGTAGCGGCGGCGGGTCTCGTCGTTTTCGGCGCAGTGCTGGCGATTGAGGCGTGAGACGAGGTCCGCAAGGGGAAGTCCGGCACCGACGCTGGCCCGGAAGGCAGAGCGGAAGGCGGTGCCGACGATGGCCGACGGCAGTCCTTTGCCGGCGACGTCGGCGACGGCCATGACCTGGACGCCATCGGGAAGAGTGACGATGTCGACGCAGTCGCCACCGACTTCGTAGCAGGCGCTGTAGCGAACGGCGACGGAATAGCCGGCGATTTCCGGCATCTCCTGTGGAACAAGGCTGCGCTGGATGGCGCGAGCGGCGTGGAGATCCTGCTCGACGCGGGCCCAGGCGACGCTGCGCTCGTAATAGCGGGCATTTTCTACGGCGACGGCGGCCTGAAGGGCGAGGCGCTCGAGGAAATCTTCTTCGTAGAGGGTGAGAGGCCGGCAGTCGGGCGTAGCAATGATCAGCTCGGTGAGGCGGTTGCCATCTTTATCGTTGAGGGGAAAACGAAAGCAGCCCTCCCAGGGTTCGGGAGGCAATTCACCGTAGGCGATGCGGGGTTCTGTATTGAGGGCGCCGGGCAGCTCGAGTTCGCGTACGACGATGCGGAGGATGGTGGAGAGAACATCTTCAAGACGGATGGTGGCGTGAACCTGACGAGAGGTTTCGAGCAGCGCCTGGAGACGGACGATCTCCTGCTGGAGATCGAGTGTGTCCACCGATGGCGCGGATGGCATGGGTGTGGCCATGAAACTTGCTCGGGTACCCGGGGAGTCTGGAGCAGGGGAATTGGTTCACTGTAGCACGGCGCATCGCTTAGGCACAGGTCGAAGGGCAGGATCCCATGTCTCAAACCAGGGATATGGGGCGCCCGGCGGAACAGAAGCAGGTTCCTCCGCTGCGCTGCGCTGCGGTCGGAATGACAAGATCAATGGTCTGCTGAAGTAGATATTAGTTGCGGGTGGTGGCGGTTTGAGGGGCGGGGGAGCCAGCTTCAATCTGGCCGAGGAGAAATTCACGAGCGAAACCGGTGGGGTCCGCGGAGATGTTCACGTGCAGGTTTCCGTCGGCGTCGCAGGTGTATTTTTCGCGGATGGTGAGGTTGATGGGGTCGCTGAACCGCTCCACGGGAAGGTGGGAGATGTCTGCATTGTTCTGCAGATGGGGATCGTAGGGGAAACGGATCTGCTCCCAGTTCGTGATTTCGCCGTGGGGCTGGCCGCGGTCGTCGAGGGTGGAGCACTCGAGATAGCGGAAGTGGCCGACGTTGTGAGCGGGGTGGTAGACGCGCTCGCTCGAAAGAGCAGGCTCGCCGGGCTGAGGCAGGCGCACGCCGCGGGGAAAGATGAGATCGAAGACGATGGTGGCTCCGGCGTCGGCTTCGCGCCAGATACCGAAGTTGCGATTGAACTGATCGCGGAGGCCGTCAGCCTGGGCGGAGGCGCGGATGGCGAGACCCACGGCACTGGCGGAACGCATATAAGCAGAGCGGCGGACCTTGCGGCCGAAACTCTCGCGGAGGATGCGCGCGACGGGCGGAAGCTCGGAGCCGCCGCCGGTGACGTAGAGCGTGTCAAGGTTGAGATCCGGGTGTGAGGCGAGGATGCTCTCGACGATTTCGCGGGTGGATTCGATGAGGGGGCGGCAACGCTCGTAAAAGGTGTCGACGGGGACGGTGACCTGGGGCCAGCCGGAACGCACGCGGTCGAGGTCGATGGCGACTTTGCGGGTTTGCGGATTGAGGGATTCTTTTTTCTCGCGGCACTCTTCGCGGAGGCGGAACCATTCGGGTCCGGTGAGTTCGACGTCGAGGCCGGCGGTTTCCATGGCGAGGTCGGAAAGGATCTGATCGAAGTCGTCGCCGCCGAGGTTGGAGATGCCGTCGGAGGCGTCGACGGTGTGCTCGGTTTCGCCGAGGGTGACGAGGGAGACGTCGAAGGTGCCGCCTCCCATGTCGTAGACCAGGAGGCTGGAGCCGGCGCGGCTGTGGCGTTCGGCGCTGTTGCGGTAGGCGAACTCGATGGCGGCGGCGGAAGGCTCGTTCATGAGGCCGATGACGGTGAAGCCGGCGTTCTGCGCGGCTTCTTCGGTGAGGAAGCGCTGATTGCTGTTGGCGTTGGCAGGAACGCCGAGAACGGCTTCCAGCGGTTCGCCACGTTTGGCGCCGAGGTTGGAGTGTTCGAGGAGCTGGGTGCGGAGTGCGGCCATCATTTCGGTGAGCAACTGGCGGAGAGGAACGAAGCGGCCACCGGCGCGGAGCTCGGTGTGGGGGCTGGCGTCGCGAAGCGCGCGCTTGAGGGACCGGAGGACGGTCCAGCTATCGTCGCCGAGGACGGAAACGGCTTGCCAGCCGTAGAGGCGAGTGTCGCCGCGGACGGCGACGACGGGCGGAAACCAGTCGCAGGCCTGGCCGTCGGGGGTTTGAAAATTCACCAGGGGGAAGTTGCCTCGGTCGACCGAAGCAACGACGACCCGTGTCGTTCCGAAGTCGATGCCGATTCTCATTTGACTTCAGTTTACGGGTGAATCGCGTGGAAAAACGGGGCGGGGCGGAGGGTGGACGATGAGCGTGGTAGCGTTCTTATCGGAGCGGATTTGGCGCGGCGCGCGATGCGAATTTTGTATGGAAGTGCAATTTTTCTCGGGGCGTTTTTGCTGTTTGCTGTGGAGCCGATGGCGGCGAAACAGTTGCTGCCGGCGCTGGGCGGGTCGTCGGCCGTATGGATCACGTGCCTGGTGTTCTTTCAGACGGCGCTGCTGCTGGGATATTTGTACGCGCACTGGCTGGGGAAGCTCTCGTCCGCACGAGCGGCAACGGTTGTGCATCTGGCGCTGCTGGTTGCGGCTGCGGGGTTGCTGATC
>DASZYN010000747.1:0-3985 GCA_035545435.1 Acidobacteriaceae bacterium
GTCGCTCGCATTCTCTGCGATCTCAAGCCCGAAGGCCTCGAACTCTCTCACATTTTCAACCGTAGTGTGGCGCGCAAAAAGGTCGACTGGGTTCCGAATCACGTGATCTGGACCGAGGACTTCGACCAGGTCCTGCGCTCCGATGCAGATGTGATCGTTGAGCTGGTCGGCGGCCTCGAGCCGGCGGGGGGCTGGGTTCGCCGCGCGCTCGAAGCCGGCAAATCCGCGGTGACCGGCAACAAGAAGCTCATCGCGAAGCACGGCATCGACCTCGATCGTCTCGCCCGGTCCAAAGGCGCGCACCTGCTTTACGGAGCTGCTGTGGCGGGCGGAATCCCGGTGATCCCCGGGTTGCTGCAGGGCCTGGCCGGCGACCGCATCACGCGCATCGAGGCCATTCTGAACGGCACCTGCAACTACATCCTGAGCCGGATGGAAGCCGGCGACGCGTTCGCCGATGTCCTGAGCGACGCGCAAAAACTGGGCTACGCTGAAGCCGATCCCAGCGAGGACGTTGACGGCTACGATGCGCGCGCGAAGCTGGTCATCCTGTCCCGCATCGCGCTGCGCGCCGCGGTGGAAGTGGAATCCGTCGGCTGCCGCTCTATTACCGAAGTCGATGCGGTGGATCTGGTCTATGCACGCGATCTGAACTGCACCATCCGCCAGATCTCCAAAGCGGAGCTGCGCTCCGATGGCGTATCGGCTGCCGTTGGTCCCATGCTGGTGCCGCTGCGCTCGCCCTTCGCCTGGTCGCGCAGCACCGAGAACATGGTTCTGGTCAGCGGGCAGTACGGCGGGGACGTGGTCTTTTCCGGGCACGGAGCCGGCGGGAATCCCACCGCGGTCGCCGTGGTCTCGGACCTCATCTCGCTGGCTCATGGTTCCCGGGCCGTCGATCTGCCCAGCCGCGCCACTGCGGTTAGCGGTGAGTTCGAGCTGCGTCACTACATCCGCTTTGTGGTGCGCGACAAACCTGGCATCGTTGCCGAGATCGCCGGCGCACTTGCCTCGGAAAAGATCAACATCGACGCGCTCTTCCAGCGCACCGGCTACCAGAAGGGCAATCTGCCGTTCGTCGTTACGGTGGAACCCTGTGCTGCCTCAGCCCTGCGCCGCGCGCTCGACCGCATCGGCAACGCTGCGTGGCTCGCACAGCCGCCGCTCGACATGCCGATCCTGGGTGAATGACTGGGGCGAATGAACAACCCGATGTTCGCCACCATCGTTGCCGTTGTCACGGCGCTTCTTACTGCCGCTGGGCTCGCTTATTATTTAATCGCCCTGTGGAGCGCGCGCGCTTATCTGCGGCGTCCACGCTTCCCTGCCGGATTTGCTCCGCCGGTCAGCATCCTGAAGCCCCTGCACGGGCTCGACCCGGGCATGCTGGACGCTTTTGCCAGCCACTGTCAGCAGACCTACTCCGGCGAGTATGAGTTGCTGTTTGGCGTCTCGCGCCTCGACGATCCGGCGGCCGCCGTCGTTCAGGAACTCCAGGCGATGTTTCCGGAACGCGCGATCCGGCTGATTCAGACGCCCGACAATCTTGGTTTCAACGGCAAGGTGAGCAACGTCGCCCAGCTTCTGCCGCACGCCCGCTTCGACTTCTTCGTCATCAGCGACAGCGACATTCGTGTTGGCCCCCATTATCTGGCTCGCGTGATGGCGCCCTTCGCTCCGCGCGAAGGGCAACGAAATGTCGGCCTTGTTACCGCGCTCTATCGGGGCCGCGCGCATCGCACCGTGGGTTCAAGGCTGGAAGCGCTTGGTATCTCGACGGACTTCGCTCCTGGCGTGCTGAGTTCGCGTTTCCTCGAACGCGGCATCCATTTCGGACTGGGATCGACGCTGGCGGTCTCGCGCACGGCTCTCGACACTATCGGCGGCCTCGCGCCTCTGGCCGACTACCTCGCCGATGACTACGAACTTGGCGCGCGCATCGACCGCTCCGGCTTCGGCGTCGAACTGGCGACGGAAGCCGTCGAAACCCACGTTCCTGCGTGGAGCTTCTCCGGCTACCTGCGCCATCAACTGCGCTGGGCGCGCACGATGCGCGATTCCCGCCGCGGCGGCTACGCGGGTCTGCTGTTCTCTTATGGCCTTGCCTGGTCGATCCTGAACCTTGTTGCCTCAGGATTGAGTCTGCCCGCGTTCGCGCTCTTCAGCCTGGCGTTGATGTTTCGGGTTGCGCTGGCGCTTGGCGTCGGGGTGGGCATTCTCGACGACCGGCAGGTACTGCGCGACCTGTGGCTCCTGCCCGTGCGCGATATGCTCGCACTCGGCGTGTGGGCGTGGAGCTACGCCGCGGACACGATTGCGTGGCGCGATGAACGATTTGTGCTGAGGGATGGAAAGCTGACTCAGCGAGAGACGGTTGGCGAAAAGCCTTAGCGAAGGACGTTTAGCGGGGTGCTGTTCGCCAGGTGCTGTTTGCAAAAGACAGTGGCCGACCAGCCAGAACGGTCGCTAGGCGTATTTCGCTGAACGTTCGCTGCTAAACGCACTTTGCTAACGTCGTTTGCTGCAGCCCTCAATGCGACGGGGGCACGTATTCCTTCGGCAGTGCGGCGCCTTCGCCGAAGAAAAACTGGTCCATCTGTTCGACCAGAAACTCCTGCGCCTGGGGAGTCCAGGGCTGCAGGCGATACTCGTTCAGCAGCATTTTCTGCCGCTCGATCCATTCCTGCCAGGCCTTTTTCGACACATTGTTGTAGACCTTGTTGCCAAAGTCGCTGTCGAAGGGCGGCTCGTCCAGCCCTTCCATTTCCTGCTTGTTGCGCGAGCAAAAAACCATGTGCGGCATCGTCGGCATCTCTCTGAGTATTGTACAAGTACGCGTTGAGCTTCGCGAGGTTGCGGCCGTTGCGGCGGCCACAACTTGTGGAGTGTCCCTGAAGTTCATTGAACACTCAGGCGCCCCACAGGCAGGCCTCAGGGGCTAAAGCCCGTATTATTTTGGGCGTTGTAGGGCACGACTGAAGTCGTGCCCTGATACAAAACCAGGATCGGTCGCTGAACGAATTTGCGTGACACCACACTAGCTAGTATTCCGATACGTCGAACACTGAAGGATCCGGATTCCGGTGAGCTGTGAGAGACTTTGCCTTGGCCTGCGCACCCGCAAAACGATATAAGGAGTTCCTGCCGATGAGGATTCCAGCGTGCTCCCCAGCCCGTACCGGGGACGATCGTTCATGAAAAGGACCCGATTCCTGACAACGGCTCTGGCGGCCGCCCTCTTCCCTGTTATCGGTCCATCCGCACTCCATGCCCAATCGGCCAAAGAGATCGTCACAACCGTCGTCCGGAATGAACTCGACGCCGATACGAACGATCACACGCGATGGATGTATCGCGACGCGTATAAGTCTCCTGACAAAGACATCGTGAAGATCGTGATTGAAACGGCGCAGGGCAATCTCTCCGAGGTGATCGAGGATCACGGCAGGCCGCCCAGCGCCCAGCAGCATCAGGACGATCTGCACCAGATTCAGCAGATGGTCAGCGATCCCGCGCTGCGCGCAAGAAAGAAGAAGGCGGAGCAGAACGATGGCCAGCAGGCGCGCGACATGCTCAACCTGCTGCCGAAGGCCTTTGTCTGGAAGATCGTCGATCACTCCGGCGGCGACATCAAGCTCAGCTTCTACCCCGATCCCCACTTCTCACCGGACAGCATGAGCGGGAAGGTTCTCGCGGCCATGTCCGGCACGTTGACTGTGAACGAAAGCCATATGCGGCTGAGGGAGCTTGCGGGCCGGCTCGATCACGACGTGACCTTTGCCTGGGGCCTGCTGGGCCGCATCAATGCCGGGGGAACGTTCCACATCGTCCGCAAGGAGGTAGGGGACGGCAGCTGGCAGATCACAGAAATGCACGTTCACATCTCCGGCCACGCGCTGTTCTTCAAGACGATCGGCGACCAGGAAGACGAGATCACGAGCAACTATCATCGCGTCCCGGATGGAGTCGATATCGGTAAGGCGGC
>DASZYN010000748.1:0-22237 GCA_035545435.1 Acidobacteriaceae bacterium
GTACGTTCAGTGTTCTTGATATCGAACGCCGCGGCGCCGGTGCCGTAAGGGCTGTTGACGTTGGTGAGGCCCGCCCCGTTGTCATCCGGGGTGAGGACGACCCCATCGGGACCGCCGAAGTTGCCGAAATTCAGGACGTTGTACATGGCCACTGCGGGCGTGATGTTCACCTTCTCAGGCAGCCAGTGGAAGTGGATGGGATACCGCAGACTGGCGTCGAGGGTGCGCAGCGGACTATTCGGGTAAGCGTGGGACGGCGCAGAGTCCAGGGCTGGCATGACGCCGCCGAGGGCAGCCAGCTGCGTACCCGTGAAGATGTTGTTGGTGATGAGGGTCTGGCCGGCGGGCGTGGGCTTACCCGCATAGCCGGCGTTGTATTTGTCGATGAGTTTGTTGAGGCTGTTGGGACCGTACTGGCGCATGTAGGCGCCAGGCTTTGTGGTGGGCATCAGATCGCCAATTTGGCCATCACCGTTGTAATCCGAGTGGAAGATTTCGCCGGGGCCGCCGCCCTGGTCGTCGATCGTGAGGCCGGTTGGCCTGGCGCTGGACAGGTGCCCGATGAGCGAGAGCTGCGGTCCGTATTTGAAGGTGGCGGCCCCGCCGAAGGACAGGATGTGGGTGCGATCGAACCCTCCCCAGCCCATGTCGGCAGTGGTATCGCGATTGTTATAGGAGGGTGAGGTGAAGAAGGGATCGGAGCCGGCGGAGATGCCGTTGTCGCCGGCGGTCGACAGCATCCGGGAGAAGGCATAGGATGCCTGGAAGTTGCTTTGCCGGATGCCGGGCAAGTGGTGCGAGATCTGCTCCATGAAGCTGACCTGGAGCCCGTTGTAGGAAGCCCGGCCTTCGGGGAACTGGAAGGTGCCGACGCCGACGTTCGGATTCACGCCCGGAAAGGCGGGAATTCGTTTTGGATAGGCGGCCGCCGGGTAGCCACCTGTGTAGGAAGTGCCGGAATCAAGGCCCCTGGCAGCAAAGTCGGCGATGGTGGCGGGACCGGCCGGATTGCCATTCTTTGCCGGGTGCAAGCCCGGACAGGCGGTGATAGCGGCGTCAACCGATCCGACCTGGCAGGCGGTTAGCGTGGCCGCTGCAGCGGCCTGCGCGGATGCCAGGTTGAAGTAGCGGGAGTCACCGACATGGTTGGCGTCGATGGTCTGGCCCAGCCTCAGGGTTTCCAGACGAACGTAGTCAGCCGAGATGACAGCTCCTGAGAAAAGCTCGCGCTGGACGCCTACGCTGATATTGATGGAGTAGGGGAACTTGAAGTCCGGAGCAAAAGCGATGGCTCCGTTGTTGATGGCAAGATTGTAGGCCGCCGATCCGCTGTTGACGCCACCTCCGCTGACTTCCGCACGGTAGTCCTTCTGCAGTTGCAGCCATCCGGGGGCTCCGTCCGCCAGGGACATGTTGCAGAGGGCTTGAATACTGATGCCGGTGCTGGTCTCAGTGAGATCGCCGAGAGTGTAGTTGCCTCCGTAACAGACGGGGGTATAGACGGCGAACTTGCCGTTCTGCAGGCGGGAGGAACGATCGAACTGGACATTGTTGAAGACGTTGCTGTCGTAATAGATTCCGAAGCCGCCCCGGAGAACGGTTTTCTGCGAGAACGAGGGGTTATACGCGATGCCGATGTTGGGGCCGAAGTCCCATTTGGGTTGCGAAACGCGGTTGCCGAGGCCGGCGCCCCACTGGTCGAAAAGGTGCGAATCTCCGGAGCAGGGGAGGCCGGAGCTGCCGGCGCCGAAGGCGAAGTTATCCGTGGCGATGTTGGAGCACGGTACAGGCGCGAGGTCGGAGTTGGAGCGTCCGGTATCGCGGTCCCAACGCAGGCCCCAGGTGAAAGTGAACTGCGGGTTGATCTTCCAGGTGTCGACGGCATAGAGGCCGGTGCGCCAATCGCTCTGGCCCCCGCCCGGCAGACCGAATCCCTCCTTCTCGGAGGCGTAACCGAGATTGTTGGAGATGTACACGTAGTAAGGCTTGTAACCGTGAATGGGATCGGTAGCATCGCCGATAAGGGTTCCGGAATTGATGGACGCCCTGGGGCCATAGCCGAAGAAAGCGGCAAGGCCGCCGCCGAGGATGCGGTTCAGGCTGACGCCGTAGCGGATGTTATGGCTGCCTCTGGTCCACCCGCCGTCGTAACGGAGTTGTTTGTCGGACTGGAAGGTCTGCTGGGGGGCATTCTCATTGGGCCCGGTATGCAGGCCTTGCGCCGAGTAATAGATACCGAAGCCCGGGATCGGGTTGTAGATGCTGTTATTGCCGAGGGTGGTGTCGCCGATCTGGTTGTGGAACTTTTCAAAGCTGCCACGGAAGCTGTTGGTGAAGCGGGAGCTGGCAAAATCGGCCCCGCCAGCGATACCCCAGGCGTTGTCGAGATTGCTGTAGGTGGAATAGACGGCGCCGGTGGCGAAGGAATTGCGTTCGTAATTGCCGCGGACGAAGAAGTGCGTAGCGTGGGGTCCGTTCCAGTCGATGCGTCCATCAGAGTAGGTGTCGCGGTCGGGACTGGCGACACTCGGAAACTCCGCTTGTTTCGCCTTGAAGTTAAGACCGAGCGAGACCGGGGACGACTGGTCCTGCTTGAGGCGTTCAACGTTAGCAAAGAAGAAGAGCTTGTCGCGAAGGATGGGGCCTCCGACACTGCCGCCGAACTGGTTGCGCTGGAAGGGGCTTGAAGTGTCTTCGTAGGTGGCGACGCCCGCGCGCTGATCCTGGAAGTATTCAAAGGCCTCCCCATGGAAGCTGTTCGTGCCGGATTTGGTGGCGAGCAGGACAGAGCCCTGGGAGGTGACCTCCGTGGACGGATCCGCAGTGGCGCGCGTGATCTGCTCTTCGCCGATGGAGCCCTGCGAGATATTGAAGATCGTGGTGCCGACCGTCTCGTCAGTCACATCCTGGCCATCGAGAAGGATGCGGGTGGTGCGGCCGGAAATGCCGCTGAACGAAACCGCCGAATATCCCGCTTTGGTCGGGTCAAACCCGCCATCGGAACTGCCGCCGGCCTGAAGCTGAACACCCGGCTGGAGCTGAGCAAAGTCCAGAACGTTGCGGCCATTGACGGGCAGGGATTCGAATTGCTGCGAGCTGATCACACCCGTGACGCTGGGTTGGTCCGTATTCAACTGCACTGCTCCCGCGGTCACCTCGACTGTCTGTGTCTGCGAGCCGACCTTCAGCTGGAAGGTTCCCGGCGTGGCTGTCGCGGTACGAATGACGGTATTCACCACGAGCGTTTCGAATCCGGCCGCGCTGATCGTGACCCGGTAGTTGCCCGGATTGAGAGGACCGACAGAGTACAAGCCGCTGGCATCGGTCGTGACGGTCACGACCGCACCCGTGTCCGTTGCCAGAATCCGCACGGAGGCGCCGGCAATCACCGCACCTGAGGTGTCGGTGATCGTTCCCTGAATCGAACCTCCATTCACCGATATCGCCTGCGCCGAAGCTGCAGGGGCGAAACCCAACAGGACCGCTGCCGCTGCAAGCGGGATAGCGGCCAGGCCGATGATGACGATAGTCCGTTGCCAAAAGAGCAGCTTTTTCATAAAAGTCCCCGGTCCTTATGGTTGAAAACCCTGAGAGCGAACGGGCTGGGATGATCCGTGTAGACTCCTGGCCCCATATCCTGCAAAAACCCCATCCATGTCGGGAGAATGAGGTGATAACGGGCAATTGCCGATCCCAATTTGCAGGTGCTTGAACGATTTAGCTCGTACAGGGTGGCCGGAAGCGGAGGAGGGGCGAACATCTGCCTCATAAGAGCCAGGTTAATGAGCCAAACTAAAGTAATCAGAGGGGTTAGGATCTGGTACAGGATTGATCTGGTCTTATATCCAACCGGTAATGCTGAATCGCCCCGGAATCTCCCAAAAGCCATACCAGTTTCGCGGCAAAGTATGGCATCTCGGAGGCGATCCCTCGCGATGTTGCCACCCCAACGTGCAGGAGGGCTGGCACAAGGCGCCAGGCGAGCGCCAGGTCCAGGGCCACGCTGCTTGTGAAAAAATGGGGTTAGAGCCTCTGAGGGCTCTGCAAATGAATGCGCTCAAGACTGCTTTTTTACTGACCGCTTTGACTCTGCTGCTGGTTTTGATTGGCAGTCACTGGGGTGAAAACGGCGCGATTTTCGCTTTTGTAATTGCCGCCGCCATGAATTTCTTCAGCTACTTTTATTCGGACAAGCTGGCGCTGGCCATGTATCGGGCCCAGCCGGTGACTCGCGAACAGCTGCCGCGAGCCTATGAGGTGGTGGAGCGGATGACGGGCCGCCTCGGACTGCCGATGCCGAAGATCTATGTGATTCCGACGGACGCGCCGAACGCATTTGCGACCGGGCGGAATCCGGCGCATGCATCGGTGGCGGTGACGCACGGGATTCTGCAGCTGCTGAACGATGACGAGCTGGAGGGCGTGCTGGCGCACGAGCTGGGCCACGTGCGGAATCGCGACATCCTGACCAGTTCGATTGCCGCAACCCTGGCCGGAGCGATTACGTTGCTGGCGCGCATGGGCTGGTGGGCCGAAATGTTCGGCGGATTCGGAGGAGGCGGCGACCGGCGGCGCGGCGGCGGAATCAGCGCGCTGTTCATGCTGATTCTGGCGCCGATCGCCGCGATGATGATCCAGCTATGGGTTTCGCGCACACGGGAATACGAGGCGGATGCGACGGGCGCGCACATCACGGGCAATCCATATGCTCTGGCCAGCGCGCTGGAGAAGCTGGACGCCTATTCGAAGCGCGTGCCGATGCCGGGAACCGCATCGACAGCCCATCTGTTTATTGTCCAGCCGCTGCTGAGCCGCGAGGATTTTGCGGGCTTGTTCTCGACGCATCCGCCGATTCGCAAGCGGATCGAGCGGCTGATTGGGCGGCCGAGCGTGTACGGGCCGCAGTGAAGCTGGTAGCAGGAACCATGCTTCTGAGCGCGGAACGCCGTGCGCTGAACGCCGTTTTTATTGCGCCCAGCCGAGGCCGTCGTCACCCTTGCCGGCATTGATGAGTTTGGCGACCTTCCACTGCGCCAGGTCGATGGCGGCGACCTGGCCGGCGCCCATGCAGGAGACATAGGCGAATTTGCCGTCGGGCTGGATGAGCACTTCCTGCGGCGATGCCGCGACAGGGATTTCACGAGCAACCTTCATGGACTGCAGGTCGATCACGGCGACTTCATTGGCGATCGGCATAGCAACCAGAAGCCAGCGGCCATCGCGGGTAGCCGCAGAGCCGTAGCCGTTGGCGGGCAAAGGGACCCAGGTCTTCAGCTTTTTCGTCGCCGTATCGATGACAGCGAGGCGGGGCTCAACCACATCAGACGTAAAAACGTATTTATCATCCTGGGAAATCGCGATGCGCTGCACTTTTGTGGCGACCGGAATCACGGCGAGCGTCTTTCGCCCGGCGAGATCAAGCACCGACACTGTGCCCGGGCCGACGTTGGCGGTGTACCCGAAGCGGCCGTCGTGCGAGAGGGCGAGCATGTGCGACTCTTTCTGGCCGGTGGGAACTTTACCAACAATCTTCAGCGTGTGCGGATCGATCACCGTGATGGCGTTGTCGAGTTCGGTGGTGACGTAGAGGCGGTTGTGCGCTGCGTCGAGTACGGGAAGATGCGGGCGCACCGGGTGGCCGAAGTCGACGGTGCCTGTGATTTTTCGCGAGGCTACGTCAATGACCAGCATCTTGCTGCCATCGATTCCGGGCTTGCCGACGCCGGAGTTGCCGTAGATGGGCAGGAAGGCTGTGTGCCCGTCGGCGGTGGCCGTGATCTCGTGACCCCACTGGTCCGAGACGGTTTCGGCGATGGTCGCGACTTCCCTGCCCTGAGCGGCATCGATGACGCTGACGGTGCGGTCGCGCTGATTGGCGACCAGCAGGCTCTGGGCTGAAGCGGCGGCAGAGAAACATGTAACGGCGACAAAAACAAATACCGGGATGCGCTGAGTCATAGAGGTTGCCAGTCTAACGCGGCGCGGGCCGGGTTGCGAATCGGGATCACAGCTGAGACCGTCCGGCAGCCGCCGGGCAGCGAATCCCTGTACTCTTGTTGGCATGAAAAGCGTGCTGCGCACCCTCGTGTGGCTGGCGATTGTCGTCTGGTTCGGCGGGTTGCTGTTCTTTCCCATCACGGCGTGGGCTGCGTTCAGCACCATCGCCGACACGCACCAGGCGGGCACGATCGTGGCAAAGTGCCTGGGCGTCCTGCATCACGAAGGCCTGTTTGCGGGCTGCCTTATCGTGTTCCTGCTTGCGCTCGGCTATTTCCTGAAGGCCTTCAGGATGAGCACCACATCCATCGGCATTGCAGTAACGCTGCTGATGATCGGCTGCACCGTGTGGTCGCAGTACAGCATTATTCCCCGAATGGAGCGGGACCGCATCGCCGCAGGCGGAGCGATCGACAGCGTGCCGAAGACCGATCCGCGGCATGTGGATTTTGACCGGCTGCACAACGTGTCGACCGATGTGGAAGAGGCCGTGATGCTGGGCGGACTGGTGCTGGTGGTTTTGCTGGCGAGGGATTACTAAGCACAGAGCCCGGCTCAGACCTCAGTTTGGAGTTACATTCCGCCGGCTTTGGCGGCAAGAGCGGCGACGACGCTGATGTTCTTCACCAGGTCGGACGGGAGGTTGTGCCGCTGCTGCAGGTATTCAGGGCTGTTCCAGGAGAGCCAGACAGCGCCGTCGGTGTCTTCCCAGACGAGAATCTTCAAAGGCAGATCGATGGCGATCGTGGGTGCGGCGAGCATGAGCGGCGTGCCCGCGGCGGGATTTCCGAAGATGAGAAGCTTCGTTTCCCGCATTTCCAGCCCCGCCTTTTTTGCTTCGCCGCTGTGATCGACCAGAGCGAACAGCTTCACCCCTTTGGCATCGAGGATGCTTCGGAGGCGGGCCACCGTCTCCTCAACGGAGTGCTGGCTACGCTGGCTCAGGAATCCCTGGGCGTCGGCCGTCATCGATTGTTCTCCATTCATCTCTCCCGTCGAACATTGCTCGTGGCGCTGTTTGTTCTCAGTTATCTTTGCAGACGCTCTCGGCTTCCGTGAAATGAAAACGGGAATCCGCCAGTCCGGATTGCCGTTTGTTTTGCGCGTACGAAATCTGGATCGATCTCAGGATGCCTTGCGCTCTTTCATCGGCTCGCCGTTGATGCTCTGCTCGCGCCCGTCTCCCTCAATGTCAGAATCAGCGCCTCCACCGTTGCTGCCCATGGTCAGCGGCATCGAGGCTGCGGCCCAACGCGGTAGGGGGGGCCCTCACGGGTTCCGGAGTATTCGGGCCGGCGTCCTGCGAAGACCCAGGCGGAGCCAGAACGGCACCGGGTGGAAGGACACGCGTCGCATGCGTGATCTTATGCGGTCTTCTCCGGCGTACTCGCTCTTGGGATTTCAGACATCAGAGCCAGGGCGTTCCCGGCGGGGTCGTTGAAAATGGCGAGCCAGAGGTCATGGCTCTTCATGCGCGCAACCAGATGAGGCTCCTGTGAGAAGCCAACCCCTTTTTCCCTCAGCGAGGCGCAGGCGGTCTCAATATCAGGAACGCGGAAGTAGAGAACGGTTCCGCCACCAGGCGCCGCGTGATTCTCGCCGGTGCCGAGCAGCAGACGTACAGAGCCGCACTGAAAGAAGGTCATGGCGCCGGCGTCGAAGAGGAACTGCATGCCAAGGATGTCGCGGTAGAAGGCGCGGGCGTCGTCGAGGTTCGTGACTGTGAGCGCGATCTGACCGATGTCGTGGAGGTGGACAGCTGGATTCGTGGCGGTCTGCATGGAATCTTCCTGTTCGTTAGCTGAGCTAATGATTTAGCATGAAGCCGGATACGGATGTCAACTGCAAGCGATCCTGCCCGGGAAGAGCTGGCCGACTCCCTGCACTCGGCCGCGATCCACCTGCTGCGCAAACTGCGGCGTGCGGATGTGCGTTCCCGGTTGAATGCCCCACGTCTGTCGGCGTTGTCGGTAATCGTGTTTGGGGGTCCGCTGACGCTGGGGCAGCTCGCGGCGGCCGAGCAGGTGAGGCCGCCCACCATGACAAGGATTGTGCACGCGCTCGAGGCCAGGGGTCTGGTGAAAAAGAACTCGAATGCCGAGGACCGGCGGACCCTTCACTTGTCTGCAACCACAAAAGGCCGGCGAGTGATGCACGAGGCGCGGGCCAGACGGATACACTCACTGGCAACGCAAATCGAGAAGCTGTCCCGGCGGGAGCAAGAGAGGTTGCGGGATGGGCTGGAGATCATCGGTTCCCTGATCCGCGAACTTTAAGCGAAAGTTACGCTCCGTCACATTCATGGAACCGGGGCACGAACATCTCCGTATGGGACTCCAGGCCATCGAGCGAGGTGCCCAGGGTGAAGCTCTGCATTGAGAATGTCGGTAAGCGGTACGGCAGCAACGTGTGGGCGCTGCGGCGTTTCAGCCTGGATCTGAAGCCCGGCGTGCTGGGACTGTTGGGGCCGAATGGCGCCGGCAAAACGACGTTGATGAACATCCTGGCGACCATCACCCGCGCCAGTGAGGGCACGATCACGTGGAACGGCGCCGAGGTGGCGAAGGATCCGAATGCGCTGCGCGCCGTGCTGGGCTATTTGCCGCAGGATTTCGGCGTGTATCCAAACCTGAGCGCGCAGGAATTCCTCGAATATTTGGCCGCGGTCAAGGGGCTGGATGCAACCGCGGCGCGGCGGCGCATCGATCAGCTGCTGAACGTGGTGAATCTGGCCGATGTGCGGGGACGACCGCTGGGTGGATTCTCCGGCGGAATGAAGCAGCGAGTTGGGATCGCGCAGGCGTTGCTGAATGATCCTCGGCTGCTGATTGTGGATGAGCCGACGGCGGGGCTGGACCCGGAGGAGCGGGTGCGCTTTCGCAACTTGCTGTCGGAGCTTTCCGGGGAGAGGATTGTAATTCTTTCGACGCACATTGTGTCCGACGTCGAAGCAACCGCGACCGAGATTGCGCTGATCTCGAACGGGTCGCTGGTGGCGCATGCCTCGCCGGAGGAACTGCTGCGGCGCGTCGACGGCCGGGTGTGGGAGTGGGTGATTCCAAGCGCGGATCTGAACGCGGTGAAGCAGGCCTACAAAGTAAGCAACACGGCGCGGCGCAGCGATGGCGTGCATGTGCGCATCCTGACGGAGGAACCGCCGGACGGGGCGGCGCCGGTGCCGCCGACGCTTGAGGATGCGTATCTCGATTCGCTTTCGGTCTATCGCGCAGGAGTGGCGGCGTGAGCAGCGCGCGGGTGCTTTGGCATCTGGTGAAGGCGGATTTCCTGACCCGCGTGCGGCGCACGAGCTTTCTCGTCACGCTCGGCTTCGCCGTGTTCGCCGGATATCAGGTGTTCGCGGGCAACGTGCAGATGCAGCTGGACGATTATCGCGGCGTGTACAACTCGGCGTGGGTGGGCGCGCTGATGGGCGTGGTGACGAGCACGCTGCTGACGCTGGTGGGCTTCTACATTGTGAAGGGCTCGATTCTGCGCGATGAAACGACGCACGTGGGGCAGATCCTGGCCGCGACACCGATGAGCAGAGGCTTCTACACGGTGGCGAAGTGGTTGGGAAATTTTTCTGTGCTGGCGGCTATAGTCGCGGTGATGGGCCTGGCTGCGGTAGCCATGCAGCTGATGCGAGGTGAGGATCGCACGCTGCACCTGTGGACGCTGCTTTCGCCGCTCATTCTGTACGCGCTGCCGGCCATGGCCTTTGTGGCAGCGATGGCCGTGCTGTTTGAAACCCTGCCTCTGCTGCGCGGCGGGGTGGGCAACGTGGCGTGGTTCTTCCTGTGGATTGGAATCCTGGTGGTCGGGGTGGGGACATCGGCGGAGCATGGCGGTGCGGTGCTGCGGGGAGAATATTTTCGGGACTTCAGCGGGATGCCAACGCTGATGGGGCAGATGCGAACCACGCTGGTGCAGGTAGATCCGCACTTCCGCAACAATTTTTCCCTGGCGATCGGCGGCATGAAGCCGCACAAACAATTCTTGTGGGAGGGCGTGGAGTGGGACGCGGCCCAGGTAACAGCGCGGCTGCTGTGGTTCGTGTATGCGCTCGCCACCGCGCTGCTGGCGGCCATTTTCTTTCATCGGTTCGATCCCGGCCGGGAAGGATTTGCGCGAAAACGGAGGACGATGCAGGAGCGGGCGCCCGTGGTGGAGCTCGCGGCGGCGAAAAACCTGGCACAGGCGGATCCATGGACGCATCGGCTGTCGCCCCTGGAACCGACGGCCCCGAAGAACCGGTTCTTTGCCCTCGTCGCGGCGGAACTGCGCGTGATGCTGCAGGGCCATCGGTGGTGGTGGTACGCGATTGCAGCCGGGCTGTTCGTGGCCTGTGCGGCGGCACCCGTGAAGGCTTCGAGCGGAGGCGTAATTCTGGCGGCGTGGATCTGGCCGCTGCTGATCTGGTCCAAGATGGGCGGACGGGAATCGCGATACGCGACCGGCGCGCTGATTTTTTCGGCTCCGCATGCGCTGGACCGGCAACTGCCGGCTGCGTGGGTGGCGGGTGTGCTGATCACGCTGGCGACCGGGGGCGGGTTGCTGATCCGCCTGCTCATCGCCGCAGACGGACGCGCGGTGGCGGGTTTGCTCGTTGCCGTGTGCTTTATTCCGAGCCTGGCCCTGGCGTGCGGAATCCTGACCGGTGGCAGCAAGTTCTTTGAAGCCCTGTACACGGTGGGTTGGTATGCAGGCGCCGCGCATCACATTCGCGGGCTGGACTTTATGGGGACGGTGGATGCGAGCAGCACGCCTGCGATTTATCTGGCACTGACAGTGGCGCTGCTGGCGGTGTGCTGGACGCGAAGACGGATGCAGCTTGCCTACGCGTGACGCCGGATCAGAAGGTCCGCAGCGACAAATAAGAAAAAGATGACGGCGATCACGCCGTTCATGGTGAAGAAGGCGGCGTTCAGGCGGGTCAGGTCGCGCGGGGAGACCAGCGTATGCTCCCACAGCAGCAGCGCGGCGACGGCGACAATGCCGGCTGCGGCGATGGGGCCGAGGTGGAACAGTACGGCCAGTTCGATCAGCAGGGCGAGCATGAGCAGATGCATACCGCGCGCAATCCAAAATGCTGATGCGAGGCCGAGCGTGGCAGGAATGCTGTAGAGTCCGGCGGTGCGGTCGTGCTGCTCATCCTGGCATGCGTACAGGACGTCGAAGCCGGCAACCCAGAAGAGCACAGCGAGCGTGAGCACGAGGATGCGGGCATCGAGAGCACCGCGGATGGCGATCCACGCGCCGGTCGGGGCAATGCCGAGAGCGAGTCCGAGGAAAAGGTGCGACCAGCGCGTGAAACGCTTCGTGTAGGAGTAAAGGAACAGGATGACCAGAACCACGGGCGAAAGGATCAGCGTGAGCTGATTGAGGCGCCAGGCTCCGAAGAGGAAGAGGGCTGACATCACCAGCGTGAACCCGGCGGCGAAGTTGCGGGCAAGAAGTCCGGCGGGGATCGCACGCAGGCGGGTGCGGGGGTTCGCAGCGTCGAGGTCCGCATCCGCCCAGCGATTGAAGGCCATAGCGGCGGAGCGCGCGGAGATCATGCAGAGCACGATCCACCCCAGCTTCGCCGCGAGCCATCCAGCGTGCGCGGCGGGCGGAAATCCGTGCGCTGCCAGGGCGGCCCCGGTGAGCGCGAAGGGGAGAGCGAAGATCGAGTGCTCCCACTTGATCATCTCGAGCGTGATGCGGATGCGGTGGAGCATATTTCCAGCGTATAGCGGATAGCGTTCAGCGGATAGGGACCGGTCCCGATCAGGACAGCTTTCGCGGTTGGCAAAAGAAAGCGGCACCCTGTTGAGGGTGCCGCGCAAGGTGAGTCTGCAGGTTGATGGCGATGGCTATTACGCCTATCGCTACTTTCCAGGTTTTTCCTTCGTGGCGTTCGCGACCACGATGTCATTCGTTACGCTGAAAACACCGGAAACCGAGTTAGCCTGGATCCCGGCAGCGTTCTTCTCCGCTTCGGTGTCGACAGTGCCGTAGAGCGTGACGTGTCCGTTGGCCACCTGGATGCGGATTGGCTTCACCGGATCGATGGCGTACTTATTCAACATGGGGAAACCATAGACCTTGCGATAAACCGCCAGGCGGATCTGGTCGTCCATCGGCGAGACGGGATCGACATCGATGTTATTCACGACATCGCGCACGCCTTTGGTGTTCTCGACGATGGCAACGGCGTCCGAGGCATCGACCGGGCCATAAGCGTGGCCACTCAGGACGGCAACGCCGTTGTGGACCTGAACGCCAATGGCATCGAAAGCCGTGGTGCCGTAGCCGACCATATCGTAGTTGATGGCTTTCTGCAGTTTTTCCTGCAGTTGCTGATCGGACATTTCACTGCCGCCGTTCACCTGAATCTCATCGCGAACAGCGGTGACACCCTTCACGTGACGAACTTTCTGGTCGGCGCTCATCTTGCTGGCGAAGACATCGACGTTCCCGCTGAGGGTCGCGATGCCATTCTGCACCGACACCTGAATCCCTTTGTAACGCGAGGAACTCAGCGCCTTTTGTGCTGCGGCCTGAGCGTCGGAGTCATTTTGCGCAAACACCGCGGGAGCAGAAAGAGCCGCGGCAAGAAGGAAAAGCAATGCTTTCTTCATATTTATTCTCCCGGGCCGTCTCCAAAATTTTTCGGGGAATCCGACCGGCGTACCGCCTGCCGGGGAGACAGGCCTTTCGTTCTATTCAGACACGGAAAGGCATCATTTGGATGCGCCGCTGGGGATAAAAATCGGTTTAGGCTCGATGTTGCTTCGCGATCGGGAACCAATGAATGCGGTTGCAATCAGCAACCCCGCGCCACAGCTAGTGGTAACTCCTGTGGAGCCTGAAGATAAGGCTGAATACGCCCGATTCGTCGCGCACCGCCACGACTGAGAAATTGGGCGTCATGCGCCATTCGCCCTGGATCAACTGCTCCGCGGTGGAGTTAACGTTGGTGGCGTAAGTCAGGGTCGCGGTCTTAGAGACGGGCTCTTCCACCGTGATGCGGGCGGTGGCATTGCCGATACCGCTGACGAAGGTAGGATCGATGCGCACGCTGCCGCCGCCGAAAAGTTTTTGAATCCGATTGCTGATGGTTGCATTCAGAGCGCCGCCGAGCAGCGAATCGGCGGTGGTATTGACCCCGGCCTGGGACTGCGCCGTGGAGTAGATCTGCTGCTCCTCCTGGGTGCGGCCCATCGCCAGAAGAGAGAAGATGTCCTGCTCGGAAAGCGGCGGCTCGGAGCGAAAACTCGGCGTGAGCTTGCTCGTGGAGCCCTGCATGGCGATGGTGATGGTGTAGTTCTCCACGTTGGTGGTGGCCGTAAGGTCGAGCACGGGCTGGATACGGACGGGATTGCTGAAGTAGATTTCGCCGTGCTGCAACTCAAATTTCTCGCCGTTGAATGTTGCCGTGCCCTCGGTGACCGTAACGCGGCCCAGAACCGAGGGCTGGGCCAGTGTGCCGCGAACCGCCAGGTCGACGTTGCCCGCCAGGCGGGCGAAGGAATTCTGGAAATTGAGAGAGGGCGCGGAAACGACGCGGATATCGAGTGCGACTTTGTTCGTGGGCGAATTGGGATTGGGTGGAAGCGATACACCAGTCCCTTTGCCGGCCAGTGACGCGAAGTCAACATCGGGGTTGACGGCAAATCCGGTGAGCATGACTCTGCCGCTGACGATCATGCCGGCCTGACTTCCCTGCACCCGGATCTTCGCGCTGGCAGTCGACGTGATTCCCTCCGGATAGCGAATGCGAACATCTTTGGCGTCGGCCGTGAGGTCGGCGTACAGACCACGGTGGTAGGTAACGAAGCCACCAATTTTGATGAGACCGCCACCGCTGTAAGCAGTAACGTTTTTGAAGTCGAGGCGATTCTGGTCGAAGACGAGCTCGCCGTTCATGCGGCTGAGGCCGTTGACATAGTCCTCGAGCGCGACGTTGACATTGGTGAACTTTACGTTGCCTGTGAGATCCGGATTATCAACGGTGCCTTCGGCGTTCATGCTGAAGTCCACGTGGCCGGAGGAGATGATGTCCGTGTCCAGGGTCTGCGCCAGAGACATATTGATGGATCCTTTGGCGCTGCCATGGATGGGTTTTGCGGGATCGAAGACGCCGAGCGAGCCTTCGGTCGTGAGATTGGTGTCCGGGCCGACAATGTGAACCGGGTCCATGCTGAAGGTGCCGTCGCGGAGCGAAGCGTGCAACTCGCCCTCGCTGTGAATGGGCACGTCCTCCAGCGTGACAGCGAGCTGGCTCAGGCGGACATCGCCGTTGAGTTGTTTCGGACGCCGCAGCGGCCCGGAGACCGTGATCGCTCCGGCAATGGACGAGCTGCCGCGAATTCCGGTGACGCTGAAGGTTTGCAGCAGTGGATCGATATTGAAGCCGGCAATGTCGAGCTTTGCCTGAGTTTGATAATCACCGGCGATCTGCGTCTGGCTGGTCAGATCTAAAGTGGACGAATTGAGATGTGCAGCCACATGCATCTGGAGTGCACGGCCCTGGGTATGGGCTTCGGCGTCGACCAATCCTTTGAACTGGCGGGCCAGCTCAAGGTTGCGCACATGCACGTTGGCCTGGAGCGAAGGATTGTCGAGCGTACCGCTGCCTTTTACCGTGAAGTCCACATCGCCGAGCACAGGGTACTGGTGGTTTTCGAGGCGACGAATGTGAGCCAGCTCAAAGCCGCTGCCCTGAAGATCGGCGTGGGCTGTATTTGCGGTGAAGTTGTAGCCGCCGTTTCCCGTGATCCTGCCACCATCCATTAAAAAGACCAGGTTATTCGCGTTGACGTCTTTTCCGCGGAATTGCACATCGGTGGTCAGAGACCGATACTGCTCGCCGTAAACCGATCCGCCGGCCACAGTCAATTGTCCCGTCCCGTCGAGGTCCCCGATCGTGCCGCCGGTTTGAGCATGGAGATTCAGCGTCCCCGAGATCGGATAGCTTTTCCCGGTGAGGGCCATCCATTGGGTAATGTCCGCGTTCCTGACCTGGACGCTGGCGTGGATGGAGGACGAGTCCGCGAAAAGCTCCTTCGGCCGGCTTGTGCGGCCGCGAATCTGGCCGGAGAAGTCGATGGTTGTCTTGCCCTGAACCAGGGTGCCGAGACTGACCGAGAGTTCGCCGGCGCGGTAGGCTGCATCGGTGGCGAGGCTGTCGAAATGGATGTGGCTGGCGGCCTCGTTGGCCGTGGGATTGGAACCCAGAGCGGTGATGTTGAAGTCCGTGGCCTGCAGATGCCCTTTAAACTCCGGCGAACGGAGGTTTCCGGTGACCGTGCCGTGGAACTGCGCCTGGCCGTGGAGCTCGGCTGGAATCGGATTGGCCTCTCCGGGCACAGCGATGCCGAAAGCGCCCAGCGCCGGATTGAATTCGGCGAGGTCGCGGGTCACCAGGCTGGCGTCGATTTTCGACGGGCGCGTCAGCGGGTAGACGCCCATGCTGCCGGAAACCTGAATCTCGGAAGCCGGCGTATGGATCTCGAAGGCGTGGATGATCACGGCTCCGGCGCGGTTCCTGTATTCGGCGTTGACCTCGCCCGTGACCGGAACTTCATGGGCCGGAGTGGTGGCAGGCGGGGTGAGACTCACGTTAACTACGCCGACCATGTTTTCGACGCTGCCGGTCCAGTCGATGTTGGCAGTACCGGAGGCAGTGGTGGCGTAGCCGAGACGACGGAAGTGCGGCGGCGCGACGGTATCGAGAAGCGAGTCGAGGGTAAAGCCAGCCAGCCGCGTGCGGATGATTCCCTGTTGCTGCCCGGACTGCGCAACGGGTTGGGAGTTGGCCGCCGGAGCCGGTGAGTTCCAGTTGAGGATGTGCATCTCGCCGGTGAGAACGCCGCCGGTGGCCAAACGCGCGTGGATGCCCGTGACCGCGATCTGATCCTGGGTGACATGAGCGACTGCATCGGCGGTGACGCCGCCGGCATTCACGGTCCCGGTGCGATACGCGCCGCCACTGATGCGTCCATTGCCGTCGATGACAAATTGCGGGCCGGAACCGTGGCCACTGGCTTCGATCTGGGCGGTGCCGCCTGCCAGTCCGGTCAGGCCGGTGAGAGCACGAACTTCAAGCGCATCGATGGCGCCCTTCATGCTGAATTGCCACTGCGGGCTGGCGAAGTTGTTGAGGTTCCCGGAGGCGCGGAGGACGGTCTTCTGGCTCTTGCCTTGCGGGCCGCTTTGCAGGGTGAGGGAGACGAGGTTCGCGGTGTTGCGGCCGATGTCGACCGAGGCGTCGATCATTGAGTGAACAGGAAGGTCGGCCCCTCGTTGCGCGAGGACGTCTTCAGCGTGCAGCGTGCCGACGTAGTGGTCCCGCGCCGGAACGTAGCTGACCTGCGCGGCAAGATTGTCGACCGTGAGGTTGAACGGTATGGCGCGCTGGTTGAGAATCGCAACGCCATTGTCAATGACGGTTCGGCCAATGGCGAGATTGAAGATCTCGTCTTTGCTGTTGCCGGTGGAGGCCTGCTTCGGCCGGGGCTGATTCGTCGAGCCGTCGGGATAAACGATCAGATGAAGAACCGGGTGGTCCCCCTCAAGGTAGTTGAGGCCGATCTTTGCTCGGAAGAAGGAGAGAATCTGCAGGCGGACGAAAAGGCGATCGATGTGCGCGTAAGGGACCTGGCCGGGGCCTTCGAGGCCATGAATGGTAAGGTCGTCGGCTTCGAATTCCAGGTGGGTAAGCCTCCAGCCGAACTTTTTGAGTTCGACGCGACCGCCGGTGGATTTCTCCAGTTCGGCGATAACGGTGCGCCGAACCCGGTTCTGAAAGGAGGAGGTACTGGCATACCAGGCGACCGCCCCAAAAAGAACCAGCAGCACAACGACCGTCCACAGCGCACCGAACGCCACCAGGTTGCGGATGCGATGAGGGTGCTTCGGCGGCGGTGCCTCTTCTTTTTTCAGGGGCTCGGGTTCGCCGGTGGGATGTGGCATCGCGTTCATTGTTCCCCCGTCGACGGCTGCGATCCCAGATCGGTGTGGTAGGCCGGGTCGACGATCTGCACGTTGCCCTGATCGCGCAGACTCCCAAGCCAGTCCTGAAACAGGCCGCTGACCTGCTGCTGGAGGAGGATCTCCCGGATGCGGGAGGAGACATCGGCCAGGGCCGGAGCTTTCTGGTTGTCTTTCTCCAGGGCGGGCACCAGGGTCTTCTGATAGTACGCCGCAATCTGGTCCTGCGAGACGCGAATCCCGCTGCGGAAGCGTTCATCGATGAAATCGAGCATCGCCATGCGCTGGCTCCAGCGCTGCTCCACTTCCTGTTCGGTCAGGTCGTTGGACTTCAGAAACGCAGCCCACCCTTCTGCAGTCTGGCAGTGGGCTTCCTCACAGGCTGGGATCTCCTTCTTTAACCCGGCGAGGGATTTCGCAACCTCGGGCGCGGGTGTGGAGGTCGCCTGCTGTTGCTGTTTCATCTGCTCCAGAATCAGGGTCCGGTCAATGAGACGCCGCAGCGCTGAATCCGGAGTATTCCGGCCGGGCAACACGCGCAGCGGCTCCA
The DNA here is from genome assembly GCA_035545435.1 of Acidobacteriaceae bacterium. GTDB lineage: Bacteria > Acidobacteriota > Terriglobia > Terriglobales > Acidobacteriaceae > Palsa-343. Next base: position 17,525 of record DASZYN010000748.1, read on the forward strand.
GCGCCGAGAAATGCATTTCCTGTTCGACGTCGCTTTGCAGCAGAACATTGGAACCAATCATGGCGACCACGTGGTCCAGTTCGATGGGCTGGCTGGCGGCAGGCGACGACGGCGGAGGCGGAGGAGCCTCGGGAGATGGCTTTTGGGCACGCGATGACGACGCGACGAGCAGCGTTGCGAAGAGAGCGATCATAGGGGCCCGGTATCTCATCAGAATGCCTGCCCGATACTGAAGAAGAAGTTGAAATGTGCCGCCTGCCCATAGCACTGTGTGCCTGTATAGCAGGTCAGGTTATTCGAATTGCTGGCGTTGCTGCTGCTTCCGCTGCTGCCGCCGCCGTACTGTACCAGGACCGGATAGACAGGCGGATTCAGGTTATAGCCTACGTCGAAGCGAATCGGCCCGATCGGCGTGTGATAGCGAGCGCCGGCTCCAACCGTGTGGCTGAAATCGTTGAAGTCGCAGGTTCCGGTTGGGTTCGTGCTCGAGGAGCGCGTGACCTGCTGCTGGGTGGTCGCGTTCAGGTAGGCAGGGTCGGTACAGGTATATCTGTGCGGCTGCCGGATGCGAATCGCGCTGGGCCAGATATCGGAAGAATTGTTGAAGATGTTGCCCATGTCGTGAAAGACAACGAAGCCGAGCGCTCGCCCGAACCATGGCAGCTGCGGGTTGGGAAAGCGGAGCTCTACCTGGTTGACGAACGCGCCAGCCCCGCCGATCGGGAAGCCTGTCAGCGAATCCCGGGGCCCGGCGGAATTGAGCGGGAAGCCGCGCATCGATTCAGGACCGCCGGCATACAGGCGCTCCGGCAAAGGGATGGCTTCGTACTTGTCCTGCCCGAAGACGCGCTCCATGCCAAAGCGCGTGTTGCGCGCGAGGACGTACCGCTTTTCCCTGCCGAACCCGTAATAGGTCGCGTTGGACCAGTCGAAATGTACGTAATTCGCCTGGGAAGAAAGAAAGGAATTGTCAGTCGCGAAGATCTGCACGCTGTTGTACATACCGCTCTGTGCATCGAGAGGCTCCGGACGCCGCGTGTCGTGGATCCAGGTCAGTTCCGGCCCGCCCACGCGAACCGGTTCTGAGAGCAGGGGGATGAGGTTCGGTGAAACCTGGATCGTATTGGCATCGACCTTCACCCGGCGGTAGGAGATTTGATAAATCAGGGTGTCCTTGAGATTGGCGTGATGCGTCATCCGCACGTCGCCTTCCGACGTGGAGGAGGCAAATGTAATGACGTTTTGCGCATTGATGTAGCCACCGCCGAAAGAGAAATCAAGGCTGGGATGGCCGAAGAAGCGCGGCGCGGAGTAATTCAGCGTGAACAGCTTTTCAAGGGAACCGTACTGCGACTTGAAATTGAGCGACTGGTTGCGGCCCCACAAATTAATGCGCGAGACATCGAGTTCAACCAGAGCGCTGACGCCGAACTTCCCGTTGGGACTGCAGGAGTAGTTCGATGGATTGATGCCGAGCGCGATCAGGCTGAGGGGATTGGGGCAGTTCGTGCTGGGCGTGCCGGTCTGCGCCTGGAAGCCGCCGCCATAGGTCACATCCCAGCGCCGGGCCTCGTCGAACTGAATGAGCACGTTCTTGCGCGGTTCTTCACCGCCCGGATTTTCCACCGCGGTGGTGACCTGATTGAAAAGGGTCAGGTTGTAAAGATCCCGCTGCGTCTGCAGAAGTTTCGTCTGGTTGAGAGGGTCACCGGGCTTGACCAGAATATTGGGCTGGATGGTTTTCAGGTGGGTGTATTTGAGGCCGCTGTAAAGGACGTTGCGGATGAAAATCTGATCCCCAGGTACCACGTTCATGGTCACGTTGATCAGATCCTTGTCCTTCGCTGACGGATCCTGGTGAAGGGTGACGGTCGCGTGATCGTAGCCGTTGTCGAGGAAATAGCCCACAACGGTATCGCGATCCTGGGCCAGATTCGTCCCCGAGTACGGCTGGCCTGACTGCAGAGCGAGCCGGGGCGCGATGGTGTCCATTTGCTGCGGAGTCACGCCGTCGATTTTGTACTCTCCAACTCTCTTTTGCGGACCCTCGACAATGTTGTACGTAACGATGAGGCTCTTCTCTTTCTTGCTCGAATCATGGGGATTCTCGTGCACTTCGGGGGTCACTTTCACATCGATAAAGCCGTTGCTTGCATAGAGCGCTGTGATCGCGTCGACATCGGCTTCCTGGAGGGCCTGACTGTAAATGCCATGCCGGACGAAGAACGAAGCCGGCTGAACGCTCAGCCGCTCTTTGAGCAGCCATGCTCCGAAATAGCCGTTGCCCTTGATGTTCACTGCCTCAATGCGATTCCGTGGCCCGAGGTTAACGTTGTAAGTGATGTGGGTGACTCCACCCTTCGCATCGGTGGAATTCGTGACTTTGACGTTGAAATAGCCCTCGCGCTGGTAATAGTCGCGGATGCGCTTGCTGCCCTCGTTCAGCAGGTCCTCGTCCAGGGTTCCCTCGGTATAAATCGGAACCAGGCTCTTGATCTTGCCTTTGCTGAGTTTCGCTCCCTCGACAATGATTTTGACGACCGGTCCGCGGGCCGCATCGAACGTGTAATCCAGATGGTTGGAAGGCGGCTGAAACTGCGTTGAGGCCAGACTCACGTTGGCCTCCAGCCGCTCCTGCTTCTGGTAGTGCTTTCTGACCCGGCTGAGCGCGCGGCTGACGGTGTCGAGGTTGACCTTCGATCCAGCCTTGAGTTTTGCCTGCTTTCGGAAGGCGGGTACGGTCATGCCGCTGTCCCCCTGCAGGGCGACCGCGCCCACGCGAGCCGGTTTTCCCGTTGTCACGTTGAACTGCACGTCGATCTCGGCATTCTTCCTGTCGATTGCCGTGTGGTGCACGATTTTGGCCTGATAGTAGCCGTTTTGCTGCAGGGTCATCTGCAGGAAACGCTCGGCCCGAGCCATCTTCTGCTCCGTGTACGGAGTACCAGGGTTGAGCCGGGTGGAGTAGTTGAGCTGGTTGCTGAGATGGACGTTCTTCACCCCGCGCACCAGCACGCGGCCAAGGAAGAGCGTGGGCTCACCCTTAAAGGTCAGGACGATCCCGTTATCCTCGGGCTTTCCGTCGACGGAGATGGTCTTGTACAGACCGGTGGCATACAGGCGGCGCAAACTGGCACGCACCTTTACCGGATCGAGAGGGCTGTTGGGCTGCTGCTCCATCTGGCTGGGCAGTGGGTCAAGCGTCGACTGGGGAACGCCTTCGAAATGAATAGCGACGATGTTGCGGCCCGCCCAACCCTCAAGGCTCGGAGAGGGGGGTACCGCCTGGACTTTGACGGAGGTCTGCTGCCGGGTGGAGTTGTACGACGGCAGAACACTGCCGGGTTCGACCGGGGGTGTCTTCTTTCTCTGATCTTCGGGAGAACTGGGCGTGGCAGGCTGGGTGGGGTTGACAGGCTGCTGAGCATGCAGCGTCGCTACGGCCAGCAACAACGTTGCCCAGACGAGCGACCCTGCGAGCCAGGAGCCAGGGCGAGCCGCGGCCGCCCTCGTGCGGTCCCATAGCCTGTGTTCACGAAAACCAAAAAATGCCGTCGAACCCAAACGCCCCTCGTTCCGCACCGGAAACTGTTGTCCCGACAACCCGAGAACTTCTGTGCTGTTGAACACCGCTGGCTGGCCCAGGTTTCTCCGGAAACGCCGTTCAACGCCTCCGAGTTTCGCTCTCGAAGTGTGAGATGCCAACTCGGCGTCAGCGTGGCCGGATCAGAATGACAGCAGCCATAGCAATGAAGTTTCTATACTACTGACCAGATGGCTGCCTCGTCTCCAATCGTTGCCGAGCGTTACTCGCGCCAGGTGCTGTTCGCCGGGATCGGTCCGGAGGGTCAGGCTCGAATCGAGCGCGCCCATGTGGCTCTTGTCGGGGTAGGGGCGACCGGGGCGGCCGCCGCCGGCCTGCTGGCGCGCGCTGGCGTTGGCACGCTGACCCTGATCGACCGCGATTTTGTCGAGGAGAGCAATCTCCAGCGCCAGGTCTTGTTCGACGAAGCCGACGCGCGGGATTCGCTGCCGAAAGCAGAGGCGGCCCGCCGCAAAATCGCGGCACTCAACGGCGAGATCCGCGTCGAGGCCCATGTCGTGGATCTGGTACCGGGGAATATCCACGAGCTACTGCGTGCCGCGGACATTGTTCTGGACGCGACTGACAACTTCGAGACCCGCTACCTGCTGAACGACTTTGCCGTGGAACAGGAAAAACCATGGATCTACGCCGCCGCGGTGGGCTCGTATGCGGCGACCATGAACGTCCTGCCCCGTAAAACAGCCTGCCTGGCCTGCATCTTCCCTGAGCCGCCCGGTGGCACGGTGGAGACGTGTGATACAGCGGGAATCCTGAACAGTGCGGTGAACCTGGCCGCCTCCATCGAGGTGACCGAAGCGCTGAAGTGGATCGTCGGGGCACAAGACAGGATGCGGCGGACCCTGCTCTCCTGCGACCTGTGGACGAATGAATGGAGTGAAGTGCAGGCCGGTAGTCCCGGAACAGGTTGCGCCGTCTGCGGCGGCCGCGACTTCGTCCACCTGCGAGGCGAGGGTCGGCCGCACATCACCCTGTGCGGGCGGAACTCGGTGCAGATCCACGAGCGCTCGCGCCCGGTCGATCTCGCGGAGATGAAAGAACGGCTCCGCCCGCACGGCAAGGTACAGAGCAATAATTTGCTGCTCCGCTTCCAGCGGGGGGAGCACACG
>DASZYN010000749.1:0-1801 GCA_035545435.1 Acidobacteriaceae bacterium
CGGCAGAAGGCCCGCGTCCGAGGTCAACTGTCCGGCTGTGGGCTCAACAACGATGGGCTTGGCATCGAAAAAATCGGGTCTTCAGCGGAATCTGTGGGTGAAGTCCCGTTAGTTTCGCCCTCGTTTTAGGTTTGGGGGAGAAGGGGGCCTGTGGCTCGGGCGACCGGGGGCTCATTGCCGCCCCCTGGACCCCGCTAGCCTTTCTCTGTGTCCGTTTTCGAGGACGCCGGAGAGCGGGACGCCGCCGAGCGGCGAAAACGCCGAGGCAAACAAGTGCATCCTGAGCAGCCGTGGGCCACGATGGAGTTACCACGCTTCGTCGTCGCCCAGGCCAACTCAGGATGCAACTCCAAACTATCCTCAATCGTGTCGCGCGTCACTCTTCGTTCGTCTACGGCACACCGCACTGGAGCGACGATCCGCTGCGACCGATGCTGGAAGTGCCGATTCGGCCACGTTCCAACAGCCGCCCCATTTGCTCCGGCTGCGGCAAGCGCCGGCCTGGCTACGATCGTCTCAAGGAGCGGCGGTTCGACTTCGTGCCCTTGTGGCAGATCGCGGTCGTGTTCGTCTATGCCATGCGACGCGTCGATTGCCCGACCTGCGGCGTGGTCGTTGAACAGGTGCCGTGGTCCACGGGCAAGTCGCAATTGACGACAGCTTACCAATGGTTCTTGGCGGGTTGGGCACGGCGGCTTTCGTGGCAGGAAGTCGCCGCGGTGTTCCATACCAGTTGGGAACACGTTCGCGACTCGGTGCGGTACGCGGTGACTTGGGGCCTGGTTCATCGAGATCTGAGCGGCGTGACCGCCATCGGCATCGACGAGATCCAATGGCGCCGCGGTCATCACTACCTGACGCTGATCTACCAGATCGACGAGGGTTGCCGCCGACTGCTCTGGATCGGCCGCGAGCGGACCGAAGCCAGTTTGCGTCAAGGATTGGACCTGTTGGGTGAGTCGTTTTGTTCCGGCCTGCGGTTTGTGTGCAGCGACATGTGGCAGCCGTACCTCAAGGTGCTGGCCGAGCAAGCGGGAGCCGCGATCCACGTGCTGGATCGCTTTCACGTGATGAAGCAACTGGGCGAAGCGATTGACGAGGTGCGCGCTGCTGAGGCGAAACGTTTGCAGCAAGACGGTTACGAGCCGGTGCTCAAACGTTCGCGTTGGTGTCTGCTGAAACGGCCGGAGAACCTGACGGAGCAACAGACCGTCAAGTTAAGCGAGTTGCTGCGTTACAACCTGCAAAGCGTGCGAGCCTATCTGCACCGCGAGGACTTTCAGCGGTTCTGGGAGTATCAATCGCCGTTCTGGGCCGGAAAGTTCCTGGACGAGTGGTGTACTCGCGTCATGCGTTCGCGGTTGCCGCCGCTGAAGAAAGTGGCCCGCAGCCTGCGCAAGCACCGCCCCCTGCTGCTCAACTGGTTTCGCGCCCGAGGGGCAATCTCGGCCGGAATTGTCGAAGGTTTTAACAACAAGGCGAAACTGACTATGAGAAAATCGTATGGCTTCCGCGAGTATGAAACGATCCAACTGGCCCTCTATCACCAACTTGGCGATCTACCCGAGCCAGAATTCACCCACAAATTCTGCTGAGGAGGCGAAAAACAATTCCCGGGCTATTGAACTCCCTTCCCCCAGTTGCTACCCTCTATGAACCAGACCCACGTCTGGCACAGCCCGGTCCAGGTACCTGCCCCGCCTGCGACCGGGTTTTCTGTTGCGCCTCCGAGACTGTTGCACCCTCCCCGCCATGCAACTAAGCGATCTCAAGTGGCCGCAGGTTGCCGACCTGCCCAAAG
>DASZYN010000750.1:0-5409 GCA_035545435.1 Acidobacteriaceae bacterium
GCCGAACGCGGAACGCCGAACGCCGTTCGGCACCCTGCACCCCCTGGCCTGCGCCCTCGTTTGGCGCGGCACACCCACCTCCCGCTTCAGTCCGGCTCCGACACCATCCTCCGCCGCATGTATCGCCGCTATCGTCCCTGGCATTACGCCGGAAAGCTCGCCCAAATCCGCGCGCTTCTCCCAGACGCCGCCATCGGCGCTGACGTCATGATCGGATACCCTGGCGAAACCGACGCCCTCTTTCAGGAAAGCTACGACTTTATCGCCTCGCAGCCCTTCACCTACCTCCACCTCTTTCCCTTCTCCGCCCGCCCGGGCACACCAGCCTGGGAGCTCCACCGCCAGAACCCCGTCCCCGCGCGCGCCGTGCAGGAGCGCATGGCCGCTCTGCGTGAACTCATCGCCGTGAAGTCCCGCGTCTTCCGTTCAGGATTCATCGGCCGCACCCTCTCCGCCATCACCATCGGCGACGATACGGAAAATCCCGGCCCCAACCCAACCACCGAAGCCGTCACCGACAACTTCCTTAAGCTCACCCTCGACGCACCGCTGCCCGCCAATCGCCTCGTCAGCGCCCGCGTTACCGCACTGTGGGACGACGGCCTCCGCGGCACCCCCATCGCATAGCTCCGCTGCTTATACTGGCTCGGTCCTCAGGCGCGCTCCCCAAAAACGCTGCGCCGCCTGACCTCGGAGGATTCCCGGATGCGAACGCGCCTGATCGCAATCACATGCCTCTGCCAACGAAAGGCGGCGCACCCATCAGGTCCGGAATCGTTCCCGAGAGAAGGTCACCCCCTTTTGAAGAAGGCCAGGTTCACCCCACAGCAAGCAGCAGACGCCTTTGTCCGCTGGATCGTCCACCACTTTCCATCGCAATCAAAAACAGAAGTACCCTTCCAACAACGCAGCGAACCATTTCGGAACCGGACGAACCAACCAAACCCACACCCTGGAAGAGGGCCAGGTTCACCCCACAGCAAGCAGCGGACGCCTTTGGTCACGGGACCGTCCACAGATTTCCTTCGCATCCGCAAACAAAAGTACCGCCACACCACCCTCGCGAACCATTTTGGAACCGAAGCGGCCTGCAAAACACTCTCCCCAATGCTGGAGGGCCAGGTTCACCCCACAGCAAGCAGCAGACTCTATTTTCTGCTGCGACATCAACCCAATAAATCCCGAACACCACCCGAAAGTACCGACCGGGAATTGGAACGGACCGTTTTGAAACGCAACAGACTTCGTCACAAATACACTTCGGAGGTTTCTCGCATGCGCCAGCGCATTTTCGCCATCTCCTGGATCACAGCAGCCCTTCTCGCCTCCACCGCGACGCATGCCCAGAACAAATATTTCCAGAACTGGCCCGAGAATGCCGACCCCCACGTCATCGGCGATCGCGTTGCGCTGCATTTCCTGCCTAGCCCACACATGACGCCCATCGTCTATCCGGAGGTCTGCGCCTGGTACGGCGCCCTCAAATACGCTGAGGCCACCGACAACACCGCCCTCGAATCGGAACTCCAGAATCGCTACACCGCACTGCTCAATCCGCAGTTCGCGAGTCTCATCCCTGATCGCGAGCACGTCGACTACGAAATCTTCGGCGTCGTTCCGCTGCAAATCTCCATCGAGACCCACAACCACGCCGACCAGCAGGCCGGCCTTCGCTTCGCTGATCGCCAGTGGGCCAACCCCACACCCGACGGCCTCTCCGGCGAAACCCGCTATTGGATCGATGACATGTTCATGCTCACCATCCTCCAACTCGAGGCGTATCGCGCCACCAACGATCGCAAGTACCTCGACCGCGACGCCAATGAGATGGTGGCCTATCTGCGCAAACTGCAGCAGCCCAACGGCCTCTTCTACCACGCGCCTGACGTTCCGTTCTTCTGGGGCCGCGGAGACGGCTGGGTCGCCGTCGGCATGACCGAGATGCTTCTCTCCCTGCCCGAGAACCATCCGCAGCGCGCCGAAATTCTCGCCGGCTACCGAAAGATGATGGCCGAGCTGATCAAAAACCAGAATCCGGACGGCATGTGGCGTCAGCTCATCGACCACCCCGAGTCCTGGGAAGAAACCTCCTCCACCGGCATGTTCACCTTCGCGCTGATCGAAGGCGTTCGTCACGGCTGGCTCGATGAAGAAACCTACGGCCCCGTCGCGCGCAAGGGCTGGATCGGCCTCGCCGGCTTCGTCGATCAGAACGCTGACGTCACCAACGTCTGCGCCGGCACCAACAAGCAGAACAGCCTTGCCTGGTACCTGGCCCGCCCCCGCCGCACCGGCGACTTCCACGGCCAGGCCCCGCTGCTTTGGGCAGCGCGAGCGCTGCTCGAAAAATGAGGCCTCGCATCCTCAGGCAAGAAACTTCTTTAGCCCCACCCCGCCGCCAAACGCCCAGGTTCACCCCATAGCAAGCAGCGGACTCCTCCAGCCTCCGCCTGTCCACCGAATGGACTCGGCGCCGCAAACCAAAGTACCGCCCGCCGAATCGCAACGAACCATTTCGGAACCAGACCAGAGAAACCTAAACCCCGGACCCAGGAGACGGCCAGGTTCACCCCATAGCAAGCAGCGGACTCCTCCAGCGCCTGCCTGTCCACCAAATTGCTGCCGGACGGCAAACGAAAGTACGTCCCGGGCATCTCCAGGGACCGTTTCGGAACGAAACCGATCAGCAGCCCGAACGAACCGGCACAAGCCCATCAACCCCATTCGCTGCACCCGCATTGCCCGCGCACGCCCCGCCCAGCGAAGATAGTCGCCATGTACGAACACATCCCCGATCTGCTCGATCACCTGCCCCGCCACGCCCGCTCGTGGTTTCAAAACCTCGCCACTCGTCCGGTCCGAGCCACCGCGACCTCCGATCAACTCCGCGAAACCCTCGGCGGCCCACTCCCTGAAGAAGCCACCGCTCCCGCGACCGTCATCGACGCCCTCGCCAACGCTGGAGCCACCGGCACCGTCGCCTCTGCCGGACCTCGCTACTTCGGTTTCGTTGTCGGCGGCAGCCTCCCTGCCGCCCTCGCCGCCGACTGGCTTGTTTCCACCTGGGATCAGAACGCCGGCATCTTCGCCCTCTCGCCTCTCGCCTCCACCATCGAACAAATCACCGGCTCCTGGCTACGCGAAATTGCCGGCCTTTCCTCCACCATGAGCTTCGGCTTCGTCACCGGCGGACACATGGCCAACTTCACTTCACTCGCCTGCGCGCGCCACAGCGTCCTGCGCAAGGTTGGGTGGGACGTCGAAGCCAATGGCCTCTTCGGTGCACCGCCCGTCGAGGTTTACGTCAACGAGGAATCGCACTACACCATCTTCGTCGCGCTCCGCCTTCTCGGCCTGGGTGGCAACCGCGTCCACAAAATCTCCGCCGACGAACAGGGCCGCATGCGTGCCGACCTTCTCGCAGACTCCCTGCGCGAAACCTCCGGACCGGCCATCGTCTGCGCCCAGGCAGGCAACGTCAACACCGGCGCCTTCGACCCAATTCCCGCCATCGCCGACGCCGCCAAAGAACGCAGTGCGTGGCTCCACGTCGACGGCGCTTTCGGACTCTGGGCCGCTGCCTCGCCGCACCACGCGCATCTCGTCCGCGGCATCGAACGCGCCGACTCCGTCGCCACTGACGCGCACAAATGGCTCAACGTCCCCTACGATTGCGGCCTGATCTTCTGCGCCGACGAAGCAGCCCATCGCACCGCCATGTCCCTCGCCGCCGCCTACATCGTTGCCACCAGCACCGAGCGCGATCCTCACGAATTTGTCCCCGAAGAATCGCGCCGCGCCCGTGCGATCCCTGTCTACGCCGCACTTCGTTCCCTCGGCCGCCGTGGCCTCGCCGCAATGATCGAGCGCAACTGCCGCCAGGCCCGCCGCTTCGGCGAAGCTCTCCGTGCTGCCGGTTTCGAAATCCTGAACGACGTCGTTCTTAATCAGGTTCTGGTTTCCTTCGGAACGCCCGAACAAACCCAGGCCACGATCGCCGCTGTTCAGAACGACGGAACCTGCTGGTGCGGTGGCACCGTCTGGAAAGGCCGCACCGCCATGCGCATCAGCGTCAGCAACTGGTCGACTACGGATGAAGATGTGGAGAGAAGTATCGAAGCAATCATCCGCTGCGCCCGAATTGGCTGACGTTCAAAAACGCTATCCGCTGAACGCTTGCGCTGTTGACCTGGATCTACGCACGCGCCATAGATTCATCGAACAGGCACCGGCAAGTCCACCTATATACGATGGAATAACCTTCGCCATCCCACCATGAAAATGGCTTGCCCAACTCCCGCGATGTCCCCTGGCCCCGGTGAAGTGCCCGCGCCTCGGCCGTCCGCTGCAGCGACGGGCGCATTTCGCATACTCGCTGCAGTAAGCCTCTGCCACATGCTCAACGACATGGTGCAGTCGCTGCTGCCCTCGATCTATCCGATCCTCAAGAGCTCCTTCCACCTCGACTTCAGCCAGGTGGGACTGCTCTCTCTGACCTATCAGTTGGTAGCCAGTTGCCTGCAGCCTTTCATCGGCCTTTACACGGACCGCCGTCCTGTACCCTACGCACTTTCCGTTGGCATGTGCTTCACTCTGGCTGGCATCGGGGTGCTGGCCGTTGCACCCACCTTCGGACTGCTCCTCGTCGGTGCAGCAATCGTCGGTGCGGGCTCTGCCATATTCCACCCCGAATCGTCCCGCATCGCGCGCATCTCTTCCGGTGGCCGCCACGGCTTCGCACAGTCGTTTTTCCAGGTCGGAGGAAATACCGGCAGCGCCATCGGCCCCCTGCTCGCCGCTTTCATCGTGTTGCCTGAAGGCCAGCGCGGTGTGGCGTGGTTTGCCATTGCCGCGGCGGCGGGAATATTCATTCTCTATCGCGTCGGCCGGTGGCGGTCGCACCATCTCTCCCGGGCCACGCCGGCACACACGCAGGTCGAACCGCGCCATCACCTTCCGCGCCCCACCATCTTCAGGGCACTCGCAATCCTGGCCGCGCTGATCTTCTCAAAATATTTCTATCTCGCAAGCCTCTCGAGCTACTACACGTTTTACCTGCTCAGCCGCTTCAACGTATCGGTGCGCAGCGCGCAATTGCACTTGTTCGTCTTCCTGGGAGCCGCGGCCGCGGGAACGTTTTTCGGAGGGCCGATCGGCGACCGCATCGGTCCCAAGCATGTCATCTGGGGTTCGATTCTCGGCGTGCTCCCTTTTACGCTTCTCCTGCCGCACGCTAGTCTTTTCTGGACCGGCATCCTCTCGGCGATCATTGGCTTTGTGATCGCCTCGGCATTTTCTGCCATTGTGGTTTATGCGCAGGAACTGATGCCGGGCCGCGTTGGCCTTGTCTCCGGCATCTTCTTCGGGCTCGCATTTGGCATGGGCGGAATCGGCGCGGCGGTGCTGGGC
>DASZYN010000751.1:0-4799 GCA_035545435.1 Acidobacteriaceae bacterium
ACCATTCGCAGGCAGCCCGTGACCAGCACCGACACGCTAACCCTGCATCTGGTCACCGGCGGCGGCTGTGCCATCCGCTTTGTGCCGGAATCATAGACGTGAGCCCTGTGCCCTGTGCCCTGTGCCCTGAGCCCTGCGCTCTATGCCCTGCGCCCTGTTACTCAAACACCGGCGTCAGCAACCGCACCAAATGCTCCGGCTCCGCCAAAAACGCATCGTGCCCGTGGTTTGACGCCATCTCCCGGTAGTCGCATCGCGCGCCGGCCGCAGCCATCACCACCGCCATCGATCGCACATCCTCGGGCGGAAACAGCCAGTCCGTCGAAATTCCCACCATCGTCACATGCGCCTGGATGCGGCTGTACGCGGCCAGGGGCGAAGCATGCGCGCGCACCGGATCGAACGTATCCATCGCCCGCGTGATCGAGATGTACGCGTTCGCGTCGAACCGCTCGTTGAACTTGTGTCCCTGATAATCCAGGAATCCCGCAATATCGAACCGCCCGTTCTGTCCCGCCGCTGTCGAGATCCACGGATTCTCGCCGGTCCGGTTCGGCTTGCGCCCAAAGCGCGCCTCAAACAGCGGCACGCTTTTGTAGCTGATCACGCCCAGCGCTCGTGCAATGGCCAGCCCGCCGCGTGGCTCATCGTCCGGCAGATAATACCCGCCCGCCCACTTGGGATCGAGCATGATCGCCTGCCGCTGCAGATGATTCAGCCCCAGTCCCATCGCACCCAGCGGCGCCGCCCCAATGCTGATCGCCCGCGAGACCCGATCCGGAAACAGCACCGCCCACTCCAGCACCTGCATCCCGCCAATCGAGGCGCCGATGGCCAGCTTGATCTTCTTAATTCCGAGCGACGTGATCAGCTTTTCCTGCGCCCGCACCATGTCGCGCACATTGATCAGCGGAAACGTCGGACCATAGAGCCGTCCCGTCTCCGGATCGACGCTCCCCGGCCCGGTTGACCCATAGCAGGAACCAAAAATGTTGATCCCGATCACGCAGTCCCGATCGAGATCGAGCATCGCCTCCGGCTTCCTGAACAGCTGCGGCCACCACGTCGCCACCTCCGCGTTGCCCGACAGCGCGTGTGCAACAAAGACTGCGTTGTCCCGGGCAGCATTCAGCTTGCCGTAGATGGCGTAGTGCTGCGTCGGCCGCACCAGCACCTCGCCGCTCTCGAGGGGAACGACCTCGTCGATGACGTAGTCCCCCTCGAAATCCGGCTGGATGGCCGCCGCGGCCTTCACAACATTTTGCGTTTCCGTGCTCATTGTTTAGCTGACTCGCTAACCTGCTGACTCGCTGACGAGCTGCTTCACCGTGCCCCAACCAGCTCCGGACTCGGCACCGCCACCTCCAGTGCCTGGTCGATGTCCGCAATCAGATCGCGCACATCTTCGATCCCCACCGAGAGCCGCACCATCTCCGGCAGCACGCCCGTCGACTTCTGCTCCTCGCCGCTCAGCTGCTGGTGCGTCGTCGATGCAGGATGGATCACGAGCGACTTCGCATCGCCCAGATTGGCCAGCAGGGAGAAGATCTTCAGCGAGTTGATGAACTTCTTGCCCGCATCGAATCCGCCCCGGATTCCGAAGGTGATCAGCCCGCTCGCGCCGTCCGGAAGATACTTCTTCGCCCGCGCCGCATACTTGCTCGACTGCAGGCCTGGATAATTCACCCACTCCACGCCCGCGTGCTTCTCCAGATGCTCGGCCACGGCGAGGGCATTTTGGGAATGCCGCTGCATGCGCAGATGCAGCGTTTCGAGCCCCTGCAGAAACAGCCACGCATTGAAGGGCGACAGTGCCGCGCCCGTATCGCGCAGCCCCTGCACGCGCGCTTTCAGGATGAACGCCAGCGGACCGAAGGCCTCCACGAACGACAGCCCGTGATACGACGGATCGGGCTCGACAAAATCCTTAAACCGCCCCGACGCTTTCCAGTCGAACTTCCCGGCGTCCACGATGATCCCGCCAATCGAATTCCCGTGCCCACCGATATACTTTGTCGCCGACTCGACGACGATGTCCGCTCCGTACTCGATCGGCCGCAGAAGAATCGGCGTCACGCTGGTGTTGTCGATGATCAGTGGCAGCCCGTTCTCGTGCGCGATCTTCGCGAGCGTCTCCACATCGCAGATGTCGAGCTTTGGATTCCCCAGCGTCTCCGTGTACACCGCCCGCGTCTTCGGCGTGATCGCCTTGCGCAGCCCGTCAAAGTCATCGGCGTCGACGAACTTCACCGTGATGCCCAGCTTCGGCAGCGTGTAGTGGAACAAGTTGTACGTCCCGCCATACAGCGACGTCGTCGACACGATCTCATCGCCCGCGTTCGCCAGCGTCGTAATCGCCAGCGTCTCCGCCGCCTGTCCCGACGCGGTCGCCAGCGCCGCCGCTCCGCCTTCGAGGGCCGCGACGCGCTTCTCGAATACATCCGTCGTCGGATTCATGATGCGCGTGTAGATGTTCCCAAACTCCTGCAGTCCGAACAGCCGCGCCGCATGGTCCGCGTCCTGGAACACATACGAAGTGGTCTGATAGATCGGAACCGCGCGCGACCCGGTCGTCGGATCGGGAGTCTGTCCCCCGTGCACTGCCAGTGTCGCCAGATGCTGTTTCTGTTCTTCCGCCATTGCTTCCTCTCCTTCGCTGCCTGCTAATTCGCCGACCTGCTGACTCGCTCCACTGCGCCCTGCGCTCTGAGCCCTGTGCTCTGCAAACACAAACGGCCCGCGATCTTTGACCGTAGGCCGCTGGAAACCTTTCGAACTCGCTTTACTCTGCTTGTTCGCTCCCGCGCACGGTCTCGCCGCACATGCCCATACACAGGCCCATCGTGAGCGCAGCGCCGCAGTTGTGGCGGGAGTTCATCCCAGTCAGTATCAGGGTCTGCTTCAGCTTTCGTCAAACCAAACGCGGAGTTGTCATCCGCTTGTCATAGCATTTTGTGGGCGTTCCCACCGGTCACTCGACCGGAAGCAGCACCTGATCCGCGCGAAGAATGGAAGCGATTCGCCCGACCGATTGGCCTGTTGCTGCGTCTAATGATTGCAACGAGCAAATCGGGAGTACGAAGAATGTCCTGGCGCCGGTTTGGAATCCCAGCCATATCGGGCGTGGCCATGATGGTCGCCGTCGACCTTGTGGACCGCTGGCTGGCCTCGCAGGGACTGCACGCGGAAGTGACGCGCTTTGACGACATCCTGCCCGGTCTGGTCGCAGCCGCGCTGGTTTTCCTCATCCAGCGCCAGCAGAATCGAGAACTGCGCCGGCAGCGGCAGAATGCTGCCGTCATCGATCAGATGAACCACCACATCCGCAACGCACTGCAGGTCATCGTCGCCCGCGCCAGCCTCGATCACGAGGCCACCCCCGAGCTGCGCCAGATTGACGACGCCGTCGCCCGCATCGACTGGGCCCTGCGCGAAATCCTGCCACAAAGCGCCACCGACAAACCCATCCCCGAACGCGAACCCGAGAGGCGCGAGGCCGCCGCCACCCCACACTGATCCGCCCTCTCCCGGACGGAGGATGGTCGCGAAACCTGTGGAACGCCGGTGACCCACGCGCAACCTGGGCAACGTTCGCTGCGCATTGGGTGCGGCGGAGCGGCGCGACGTGAAGCCCCGGCCTTCATTTCGCCTGCCGGAAGGCCGATCAGGTTGGTCCCGCTCTTCGAAAAAACTGCCGGTTTGCCGGTCTTACGGCTGCGACGACACGGCAGTGTCGGAAACCGTCGATGAGTGGTTTAAGATTTGCCATTCACCGGATGCGCATCCGGGTCAACAGAATGTTCGGATCATCCCGGCCATCCGGTGACGTCCAGCGTCAGTACGACCACGCCACAAAGAAAAATGAGCATTGCCGTAATCGCTGCCCGGGTACGGCCCCTGTGCGCGGCGGCCGTGACAGCGCGCGCGGCGCGCCAATAGCACAGCGCACCCGCCGTCAGCAGAAGAAGCTCCGCCACGATCGAACCCGTTCTGAACTGCCACAAACCGAAGCCGAGTCTCGGCAGATTACCGGAATTGCCGGGCAGGATCGGCATGTCGCCACGGTGAACGAGCAGATCGAGCAGCCAGTGAGAAAAGGAGACGAATCCCAGAACGACGGCGCAGCGCCTGCCCCACAACCAGCTGAACATCAGACCGAATGCGGCGGAGAGTGCCAGCGCGCCAAGGAGCGAGTGCGTGTAGTCGGCGTAGATGATGTATTGGCCATAACCACCCTGGAGGCCAGGCGCAGGCCTCAGTGTCTCGATCCCCAACAGAAAGAGCGGGACGAAGACGATGTCGAGCCATACTGTCGCGAGCATCAGTGACCATAGCGGTACCCTTGGTTCGCGCGACTTCACGATTGCGGCAAAACCGAAATGCCCGGCGATCAAGCGGTTGGCCCCCTGGCCCTGCATCGCGGCCACGGTACACCCGCATCGAGCAGCCCCAAAACAACTACGAACAGAATGACTCCAAGAATGAATTGCATAATCTTCCGCTGGAACGTTGAGCTTCTCCGCGCTCGAGCCCGTCGACAAAGCCGAACAGGTTCTGGCTCCGTCCGTGAACAGGCTGTGAAATCGGGTAAAGCACGCCAGATCTCGTTGCCTTCGAATTATCGAAAACTGAGGGTACCAAACCGCTGAGCCAGTCACCAGCGTGTCACCAATGAGTAGTCAGCTACACCGACGCTTGGCCCTCCGTCTCAGGCCCCGAAACTGTATCCGCACCGCCACCTCCGGCCACTACCGCGAATGCGCCGCCCAAACCTCCCCCGCCAGCACTCCCGCTGAGAT
>DASZYN010000752.1:0-6629 GCA_035545435.1 Acidobacteriaceae bacterium
ACCTTGCGGCGCTCGAATTTCTCCCGCCGGCCGTCCTTCTTGGCCACCATGTAGGGAATTTCATCGATGCGTTCGTAGGTCGTAAAGCGGCGGTTACACTTCTCGCATTCGCGCCGCCTGCGGATTGAGTCGGCTTCCCTGCTCTCCCGCGAGTCGATCACGCGGTCCTGGCCAAACCCGCAATAGGGACATTTCATCGCTCGGTTTCGTCGCTCAGCTTTCCTGGCTCTGGTTTCCCGGCTCTGGTTCGATTCTAGCAGCGACACAATTGTCTGCTGTACGCTCCACGCTGAACGCTGTACCCTGTTCGCGACGCATCTCACCCCATATGAGCACGACTCCACGCAAACGCAGCATCACCAAAGGCCTGCTCGCCGGTCTGGTCGGCGGACTCGCCGGAGCCGGCGCCAAGATGGTCGCCGAACAGGTATTCCCACCGCGCACCCAGGGCCAGACACCGCCGCCAGTCGTTCTCGCCGAGAACGTCACGGGCCGCCGCCTTCCTGAAGGCGAGCGCGAGCTTGCCCTGCAGGGCATTCACTGGATCTTCGGCGCTGTCGCTGGCGCGGTGTACGGCGCGATGGTCGAAGTCGAACCTTCTCTGGGGGCCTGGCGCGGCGCCGCTTTCGGGATCACGCTGAATCGCATTACGCACGAGTCCATCCTTCCCAAGCTTGGCCTCACCGCCCCTCCCGGACGCCAGCCCACGCAGGAGCGCATCAGTGAGTGGGTTACCCATGCCGTCTACGGCGTGGCGACCGACAGCGTCCGCCGCGCCGTCCGCCGCGCTCTGTAATCGAGGAGCAACGATCCACTGGTCAGGAAGTCGCGTGCGGCCCTCAGCGCATCGTAATTTGTAGGTCATTGCAAGGAGCTACGATGCCCGCACGCCCTACCTGGTCCGGTTCCATCCAGATCTCGCTCGTCTCGATTGCCGTCCGCATTTTCCCCGCTTCCAACCCAGCCCGTTCGGTCGAATTCCATCAGATCGACCGCCGCACCCATCAGCGCGTCCACCACCGCAACGTCGACGAATCCGGCGAGGTCGAAAAGAGCGACATCGTTAAAGGCTACGAGTACGCGCGCAATCAATACATCGAGATCGATCCCGACGAGCTGAAGGCCTTGCGCCTGGCCACTGCGACCACCATGCAGATTCAGCAGTTCGTGAAGACAGAAGAAATCCCCGAAGCCCTCTTCGATCGCCCTTATTTCGTCGCGCCCAAAGACGCCGCCCAGGCCAAGGCCCTGGCCATCATGCGCAAGGCGCTCGACGAAACCGGCACCTGCGGCATTGGCGAAGTCGCCTTCAGCGGCCGCGAGCACCTCGTCGCCCTCGCCGCCCCTCCCGATCCCAAACAGAAGGGCCTCATGCTCTACCTGCTCCGCTACGAGGAAGAGCTGCGCGATGCGAAGTCCGTCCTGGGCGACATCAAGGAGGCAACGGCCACTTCCCAGGAAGTCTCCCTCGCCAAACAGCTCATTGAGGGCAGCACGTCGAAATTCGATCTCTCCGCCTACAAGGACGACTACGAAGCCGCTGTCGTGAAGATGGTCAACGCGAAGAGAAAAGGCAAGCCACTGCCGGAACCTGAGCCGGCCGCGCCAAAGGGAAAGGTCGTCAACATCATGGATGCCCTGCGTAAAAGCCTCGCGGAGCACGAGCATCCTGCGAAGAAAGCGAAGAGCACGCGGCGAAAGAAAGCCGCTTGAAACGGGCAGCAGTCTCGCGGCCCGGCTAGCTCTGTTGCGCCGTCAGCAGCGCCACGGCCATACGGTTCAGTGGCGTGGGGATGCCGTGCTTCTCTCCCCTGCGCACGATGACGCCATTACGGGCGTCAATCTCCATGGGGCGTCCGGCAAGACGGTCGGCGAGGAGCGAATTGACGGCGTCAGGCGGCTGCGCACGGTAGTGGGCGAGAACTTCGTCGCCCACCGAGTCGGGAAGCTGGGCTCCCTCAGCGCGGCCGACCGCCACGCACTCGGCGACGATTTGCAGGGCCAGGCTGGCGACGGTCTCGTCACGCAGCAGACCCGCCGGCTTGAGCGTGAGCGCATTCAACGCACCCACCGAGTTCAGGCACAGCTTCCGCCACGCTGCGGTGATGAAGTCGGCCACCAATTCCACCTTCACCGAGCTTCCCGCGAACAGCGCCGTAAACGCGCGCCCTGTCGGCGTGTCTTCCAGGCGCATGCTGGCGGGTCCGCGCACATGCACATCGCCGTCCGCCCTTCGCTCTGCAGGGCAGTCGATCACCACGGGCACAATCCGCTCCGGCTCAACGTAAGGCGCAAATCGCTCGCGATGCTCGACTCCGTTCTGCAAAACGGCAACCGCTGCGCCACCGGTGCGCAGAGCCGGGAACCATCGGCTGGCGCTTTCGGCATCGTAGGCTTTGGTCGCTACGATC
Source organism: Acidobacteriaceae bacterium (assembly GCA_035545435.1). Classification (GTDB taxonomy): domain Bacteria; phylum Acidobacteriota; class Terriglobia; order Terriglobales; family Acidobacteriaceae; genus Palsa-343. Next base: position 2,412 of record DASZYN010000752.1, read on the forward strand.
ACCCATTCCACGGGTTCAGCTTTTTCCGGAGCCGTGACGTTGCGCGCCTGAACGCGCACCAACCCGGAAGGCATCGTGACCGTCAGCTGCTCGATCGGCCTCCGCGTGCACAGGAGGATGTCGTGACCGCCGGCCGATTCCAGAAATCCGGCGATTGCTCCGCCAATAGATCCCACGCCTACGATCGCAATGCGCGCCATGCGCCCCTCACACGCCCTTCCAAAGGGAGTTCACGCTTGCTCTGCCGGCCCGAACCATCACCCGGCCAGCTATCCGCTCGTTGCTTTCTCGCCCACTGAGCCATGATGATGCACCAATTCCTCACCGGCATGCTCGCTCTCCGCAGTCACCTGCTTCAGCGAGATGTGCTCGAAACGCGACCAGATCAGCCCCACCGGCACGATCGCCAGGAAGGTGACCAGCAACAGCGTCGCCGCGCAGCCCGTCGCCGCCTCCGGAGCCACGCCGAAGAACTTCGAAATCGCCCCGGCCACCAGCCCGATCTGCGTGAACCAGCCCACGATGGGCAGCTGAATCACGCTGGCTCCGCCGCTGACCACCATCATCAGGACGCCCTTGGCCGGCGATATCGACGCCAGTTCCGGGCTCGCGGTGAAGGCCAGCATTGTTTCCAGATACGAAACGGCAATCAGCATCCACATGCCCAGCGAGCATGCGGCAACGGCTGCGAAGTCGCCGGGCGTTCGGATGGTATCGAGGCCGGCGTGAAAGGCCTGGATCTTGTCTTTCACCGCCTCTCCGGCTCGCCTGGAGAGCAGGCCAAATGCGCGGTTGGAGAAATGCGCCACTCCCTCACCCCACAACCGCACAGCAAGGAGAAAAAGGCCTCCCGCTCCGGTCAGCAGCAGCCCAAACAGCGCGGCGCGCTTCAGGACCTCAGGATGCGGCAGCGCACCCGGCGGCGCCAGCAGAATGGCGGATGAAGTGATCAGGGCCATCGATCCGGCGTCGAAGAGCCGCTCCACGACGTACACAGCCATCTGTTCGCTCAGCGGCAGCCCCGTCTTCTTCGCGACCAGGTACGGGCGCACCAGATCTGCCACGCGCCCGATCAGCGCTACCGCCGTAAAGCCCATCACCTGCGTCCCGAGCAGCGACAGCAGCGGCGTCTTTTTCTTGTGCCGGATCAACCACGCCCAGCGCACCGAGCGCACCAGATAGCCGGCGTAGATACAGGCCAGCGCAATGGCAATCCGGCGCCAGTCGGCCATCCGCAACTGTTGACCGAAAACATGCCAGTCGAAGTGAATCCGATGGCGCTCGTGCCAGATCGCCACGGCCAGCGCCACGACGATGACGAGCGCAACGAGCCGGGTTCGGTTCGATTTCAAATCGTTACTCCGGGAATGTGGAACAGGAGCGTCAGCTTCACCGCGCCGCGGCCCGCAACTCCGCCTGATGCCGCTGCAGATAGCGGCGATTGTATTCACGAATCACGCGCGCGACATACAGCCGCGTCTCGCGATACGGCGGAATTCCGTGCCAGCGATCCACCGCTGCCGGGCCGGCGTTGTAGGCCGCCAGCGCCAGCTGCAGGTTGTCGTTGTAGCGCTTCAGCAGCCAGTCGAGATACGCCGTCCCGCCCTGAATGTTGTCCTTTGGCGCGAACGTATCGCCAACGCCGAGGTCTGACGCCGTTCCCGGCATCAGCTGCATCAGACCCTGCGCTCCCGCGTGGCTTACGGCGTGCGAATGACCGGCACTTTCCGCACGGACTACGCTGGCAAGCAGATCGGCATCGAGGTTATACGCGGTTCCGGCCTTCGCCAGCATCGGCTGCAAATCGGCGTCGGTCAGCTTCTCCGGAAGCGCTGGCTGCGGTGCCGGTTTCACGGCCGCCGTGGCAGGTTTGGCCAGATCAATGGGCTCGCCCGAGACGATGTCCGAGGCATTCACTTCGATGTAACTCGCCCCAGCCGCGTCCATATACAGGCGCGCCTTCGCCCCCTCAGGGACGCGGTGATCGCAGATCAAATCGAAGCCATTCTTCAACGTGACGCGCTCGGCGGCGTACGCGGCCGTGGCCGCGAACGAAGCAGCCAGCCAGACGCACCCCAACGCTCTGCCGAATCGGCGCATTCCTCTTTACTCTACCATCCTCAGACGCAGGGATTGCGCGGTCCGCTCAGCTTCGCTCGGGTGAATAAGCGGTTACGGATGTGCCATTTACAACCGCCTCCGACTCTGATGGAGAGCCGCGTCCGGCGAGCAATTCCCCGATCACCTGCCCCACACCATCCTCATCGGCCGATGGTGCGATTTCCCACTTGCGCCGTCGCGCCAACTCAACCAGATCGGGAGCGCCATTGGTGACGACGACCGGCCGTCCCGCGAATTCCAGCATCTCCAGATCGTTCCAGTTGTCGCCGATCGCCATCACTTCTTCCGGGCCCAGTTCCCGTTGCTTCGCCAGCCGCCGCAGGGCCGCACCTTTCGAGCAGCCCGGCGGCAGAATGTCGAGGATGGTCAGATCGCGCGACGGATACTCCGTCCGATGCAGCTCAATCGACGCGGACAGATCGCTCTCGACGAGCCACTCTTCGGCGCGACGCATGTCCTCGACCGGGCCGCAGACCATGCTCTGCACCGGTGCCTGACCGGTGTCGAACGCGCGCTCCAGGGGGCGGACCTCACGAATCCATGGCCGGTTCGCCTCCACCCACATCGAGACGCGCCCCTCCAGTGCTTCCACCGATTCGAGAACGAGTTCGCCCGGCCCGTCGTGATCGAAGGTGAAGACGGTTGTTCCCAGAGGGCGCAACGCCGGGCACAGCGCCAGCGCCGTTTCCACCGGCAGCAGGAACCTGTCGATCCGCCTGCCTGCAAGTGTCCGCGTCACCGTGCCATTCGACGTGATGCAGACTGTGTCAGGGTTCAGCCCGATTGGCGAAAGCAGCGGCTCCGCGTACGCCTGGCGCCGCCCTGTAGCAATCACGATGTCGATTCCGGCCGTTTGCGCCTCACACAGGGCGCGGCAATTGCGCTCGCTGATGGCGGAGTTGGGAGAGCCGAGCAGCGTGCCGTCGATGTCGACGACGATCATCCGGATCAACGCAGTCATCTGCCTTTCAGTCTATGGCACCCGGCTCAACGCCGTTTTTGGAAGAATTCCCGCAACACTTCGCCACACTCCTCCGACAGAACGCCGCAGGTCACGTTCATCTGGTGATTGAGCCTGGGATGGTTGAGCACGCCGAGCACCGACCCGGCCGCGCCCGCTTTCGGATCTGCTGCTCCGTAGACCAGCCGCCCCAGCCGGGCGTGAATCATCGCTCCCGCACACATGGCACAGGGCTCCAGAGTGACGAACAGGTCGCAATCCACGAGGCGGTAGTTCCCGATTGCCCTGGCCGCGGCGCGCATCGCAATAATCTCGGCGTGCGCCGTCGGATCCACATCGCGCAGGACACGATTTTGACCCCGCGCGATGATCTCTCCCCCAAGGACCGCAACAGCGCCAATGGGAACTTCGCCCGCCTCGGCCGCAGCCTTCGCTTCCTGCAGGGCCGCACTCATCAGCGTTTCGTCCGTGCTCACGGTGCGTCGGCCTTCGGCTGCTGTTGGGTCATGCAGTGCAGCGTGCCCAGCCCCCAGATCAAATCGCCACTGTAGATGCCGATAACTTCTCGCGATGGGAATGTCTCTGCCAGGATGTTCAGCGCGTTCCGATCCGTTGCTCGATTGAATGTCGGCACCAGAACGAGGCCGTTCGCAATGTAGAAATTGGCATAGCTGGCCGGCAGACGCTGACCCTGAAACACAATCGGCGGCGGCATGGGGAGTTCGACGACCTCAAACGGCTTTCCATCGAGGTTCCGCGCTGCCTGCAGCCGCTCCAGGTTTTCCTGCAACGGCAAATGATTATCATCCGCCGCATTTGGCTCAATCACGGTAACAATTGTGTTGGATCCAACGAATCGTGTGATGTCATCGACGTGCCCGTGCGTGTCGTCGCCGGCGATTCCGCGATTCATCCACAACACCTGATCGATTCCCAGATAGTCGTGCATGGCCTTCTCAAGCTGTTCGCGGCTCACGCCGGGATTTCGCTGCTGTACGTTGCTGAGCAGGCACTCTTCGGTCGTGATCAGCGTGCCTGCACCATTCACGTCAATGGATCCGCCTTCCAAAACGACGCGATGCAGCCCCGCTGCCGTCTCGATGGTGGGCTCCCACCGTGGTAAACCGAGCAAATTG
>DASZYN010000753.1:0-2333 GCA_035545435.1 Acidobacteriaceae bacterium
GGCGGCTTCCGCGTCGATGTTGTCGACGCCGACGCCGGCGCGGCCGATGACGCGGATTTTGGGGCCGGCAGCCATGAGGGCGTCGTCGACCTGGACGGCGGAGCGGACGACGAGGGCGTCGGCATCGGCGAGGGCTTCAGGCAGATTTTTGACCTGGTCGTGGGTCAGGACTTGCCATCCGGGTTCGGATTGGAAGACGGCGAGGGTGGCCGGAGAGACTTTTTCGGCGAGAACGACTTTCACGATAGCTCCTTACTGAACAGATTAATTGAGGGAGAGGTCGCGAGCGCAGGTCACATTGAAGCCAGAGGGCGGGAACAGGCGAGTTTAGTCGCCAGGGCGTGAGCGGAAAAGAGGTTTTGTGCGTCCGTTTTGATTGCGGAGATACCCTCGGCGTGTGCCTTGCGTGCGGGATGCCGTTAGGGAAAGTGCACTGAAGTACCGCGGGCCACGCGAGGCCGCGGATCAGCATTTGCGATAGGATGGAAGCGGATTCGGAGCGCGGACGCGGGGCTTTTGCGGCGTGGGGGCGCTCGAAAGAAGATGCAGCTATGAAGGCTCTTGACGTTATGAGTGAATACCGGCGGCGCCGTCATGACGAGGCGGGTTTCACGCTGATGGAACTGCTGATCGTGATCTCGATCATGCTGATCCTGATGCTGATTGCGATTCCGAACATGCTGAACCTGAAGGCGACGGCGAACGAGACGTCGGCCAAGCAGTCGCTGCGCGCGATCCAGGAAGCGGAGACGCAGTATGCGACGAATTATCCGGCGAACGGGTTTGCGTGCTCGCTGGCAGCGCTGGGCGGGAATGCGTCGTCGGGTCCGCCAACTCCGCAGGCGGCACAACTGCTGCAGGGCGATCTGGCGGGCGGGCAGAAGGCCGGGTACAGCTTCAACATTACGAACTGCCAGAAGGCTCCGGGCAGCCAGCAGGATAACTTTGTGAGCTACGAAGCCACGGCGGTGCCGCAGGTGGTGGGCAAGACGGGACACAATGGGTATTGCCTGGACATGAGCGGGGAGATCAAGTCCGATCCGTCGGGCGGAACGAACTGCACGATCGCGATTCAGTGAGGCGCCGCCGGCAGGCGGCTGCCTCAGCCAAAAAGCGGTTGGCTGAAGTCCGGTCAGATGGTGAAGCGGTTCGCTGAGGGCCGGTTAGCTGAAAAGCGGCAGGGTATAGCGTTTAGGGGATAGCGTATAACGTGCACGGGCCCGCAGGGCCTGGAGCGGCTTCCGGAGGATGGAAGAGGATTGAATCGGATAACTGGAAATCTGAGCCGCCAGTGGGCCGAGTGCCGCTGGCGGTTTTTGCTGGTTGCTGTTCTGGGGATCGGATTGGCGGGTGGCCTGCACGCGCAGCCGGCGGCCGGTGTTGCGCAGGCCGCGGTCCGGGTGGATCGGCACTACAACGCGCTGCATTCGCTCGAGGTCCACTTTGTGCAGACTTACACGGGCATGGGGATGAACCGGAAGGAATCGGGTGTGCTGCTGCTGAAGAAGCCGGGGAAGATGCGGTGGACGTACACCGATCCGGATGGAAAGCTGTTCATCCTGGACGGCAAGTATGGGTACTTCTACTCGCCGGGCGCCACGGAAGCGCAGAAGGTGGAGGAGAAGAAGCTGGACGATCTGCGCTCGCCGCTGCGGTTTCTGCTGGGGCATACGGAGTTGCAGAAAGAGCTGGATGGGCTGCACGGGAACTGCGATGCAAGCGGTACCTGCGAATTGGCCGGGGTGCCGAAGCATCTGGAGCAGCGGATTGCGTCGCTGAAGATCACGGCTGCGCCCGATGGGACGATTCGATCGATGACGATTGAAGAGACCGATGGAGTGACGAACCGGTTCGAGTTCAGCGGGGAAGCGGGGAATGTGCCCGCGGCGGATGCGGCGTTTCAGTTTGTGCCGCCGCCGGGCGTGCATGTGGTGGAGGGGGAACCGCCAGTGTGAGCAGGCAGCTGGTGCTTTTAGCGAAGAGCGTTTAGCCAGAAGCTTTTCGCGAGAAGCTTTTCGCAAGGAGCGTTTAGCCAGAAGCTTTTCGCGAACCGCTCTTTAGCTAACCGCTCCACCAGCGAACCGCCTCACCAGCTGCCTTCTCACACCGGCGGCTCCCCCTCGACCACATGCACCCCCGGAGGCGGCACAAACTGGAACGCTGCATCCGCAGCCGGCACGTTCGCCGCTTCTCCACTGAACTCGAAGCGATTCGTCACCCCGTCGGTCTCCTCAATCGTCATCGATCGAATCGTCCCGTCAGGACCCGCCGTAATCTTCAGCGATGCAATCCGCTGCTCCAGATGCTTCGGCACACCCGCCAGTTCGCACACG
>DASZYN010000754.1:0-9859 GCA_035545435.1 Acidobacteriaceae bacterium
ACCATGTGGCCGGACTCGTACCAGTCGTAGCTGATGTTCTCGGCCAGCTTGCTCGAGATCGGCAGGTGCTTGTCCTCGTACTGAGCCGCGTAGAAGGGCGTGGCCAGATCGTAGTAGCCGCCGTTCACCAGCACCTTCAGCTTCGGATTGGTCTTCATCGCGGTTGCGAGGTCGTTGCTGACGTTCATCAGCGGGAAGCCCTGGCGCTTGAAGTCCCACTGGAAGCCGCCGCTGAAGTCCGCTTCGGGCAGATAGGTCTGGCCCTCGCCGTACTTCAGCGTGCTGCGAACGTACTGGTTGAAGAGCGCGACGTAGGCCGAGGAGATGGCCGAACTCTGCGGGTCGTATTCGACACTTTCGCTCAAGGGATCGAGCGAGGGCCCGGTGAAGCGCGTGTCGAGACGGCCGGTCGAGTCGCCGGTGTCGTCCTGGAGGGTCTTCTCGAACTGACCGCCCGCAATGCGCAGGTCGCCCTTCATCAGGTAGTCGACCGGCAGGCCGGTATAGTCATGCAGCTTTTGGGCGATGGTTTGTTTCTCGCTCTGGCTCAGGTCGGTTCCTTTGGCCAGCGCCGCCGTATAGGGCCCCATAGCGAAGTCCTCCACCTCCTTCATGAAGGCCTGCAGGTCGGGATGCTCCTGGGGCAGCTTCTTGTGGTAGCGGGCCGTGGCTGCATAGGTAGGCAGGGCGAGCGCATAGGTGAGATCGATGCCTGGGTTCTGATGGGCCCCATCGATATCGGTGCTGAAGTTGAAGATCTGCGAGAGCAGGATGACGCCGTTGAGGTCGATGGTCTCCTCATTTTCGAGGATGTTCGACAAGACGGCCGAGCGCGTGGTGCCGTAGCTTTCGCCGAAGATGTATTTCGGCGAGTTCCAGCGGTTGTATTTGGAGAGGAAGCGCTTGATGAAGCGGCCGAAGGCATGGCCGTCCTCGTCGATGCCCCAGAAGGCTTTGCCGGAGTCCTTGCCGGTGAGGCGGCCGAAACCGGTGCCGGGCATATCGATGAAGACCAGGTCGCTGACATCGAGCAGCGAGTTCGCATTGTCGGCCAGTTTGTAGGGAGCGCCGGGCAGATGCGTGTCCATCTCGGTGACGACATGTTTTGGTCCGAAGGAGCCCATGTGCAGCCAGACCGTCGAGCTGCCCGGGCCGCCGTTGTAGATGAAGGTGATGGGGCGCTGGTCAGCGGCCGCATCGCGCTTGAAGTAGGCGACGTAGAACATGCGCGCCAGCGGCGGAGCCTGGCTGGGATCCTTGGCGGCGGCAACCGCGGCGGCGAGGTCGGTATCGGGTAGCGGCTTGCCGTCGGGCCCGAGCTGCGAATCTTCGCCGGTGCTGGAGCCGACCGTGATGGTGCCGGCAATGGCGTTGTAGAGGATGTGCTGGCCGCCGGCATCGAGTGTGCCCTCGGTGGTGACTTCCTGCGGTGGTTTCTCAGCCGTTTTTTCGGCCGGCTTGTCGGCGGTTTTGTCGGCAGACTTGTCGGCGGCTTTCGTGTCGGACTTCTTATCGGATTTGTCGGCTGGGGCTGCGAAGGTGAGGGCGGGACAGATCGCGAGGGCGGCGAGAATCGCCCACGGGCGTACAGATTTCAACATGCACTGGCTCCTGAGTGAAACAAGAATGAGAACTGAAGATCGATGAGGACCGAGGATAGGGGGAACGCAGATTATAGAGCGCGGCGAGTGAAAGCGGTCAAGCCATGTGACCGGAGGGCTCTGAGCGGGGCTGGTGTTATTTCAGGTCCAGCTCCCAGGTTTGGCCGAGCAGATCCTTGCCGAAGCTGTGATGGGCTTCCTCGCGGACGAGCTGAAATCCGGCCTGCTGGTAGAGGCGGTGCGCGGCGGTGAGGATACTTTGCGTCCAGAGCGTGATGCGCTGGTAGCCGGCCTCGCGGGCGAAGCGAACGCACTCGGTGACCAGGGTGTGGCCGAGGCCCAGTCCGCGCGCTTTCGGATCGACGTAGAGAAGGCGGAGTTTGGCGGTACCAGGCTGGTCGGGATGGCGCACGAGGAAGATGTGACCGACGTGTTCGCCGTCGATCTCGGCGACCCAGCAACGTTCTTTCTGCGGATCGAAGTGGTCGAGGAAGTCGGCGACGATGCGGGCGACGAGAGCTTCGAAGGTGGAATCCCAGCCGAACTGGTCGACGTAGCCTTTGCCCTCGAGAGCGACGATCACGCCCATGTCGCCGGGACGGTGGGAGCGGAGGGTGAAGGCGGGCGGCTCCGCGTCGGTGCGGAGAATGGCGTGCTCCATGGTGGCAATGGCTTCGATGAAGCGGGTGCGCGTGGGCGCAGGCATTCGGGTGAGAACGTCACGGGCCTGCTTCTCCGAGCGCTGGTTGAGCACGCGAAAGACGGCGCGGCCTTTGGGGGTCAGGAGAAGATCCGCAGCGCGGCTGTCGGTCTTTGAGGTTTTGCGCTTCAGCAATCCGGCTCGTTCGTGTTTGGTGAGGACGCGGCTGAGATAGCCGGCATCCATGCCGAGGGCTTCGGCAATGTCTTTGGCGCGAGGCTTGTCGCGGGTCGCCAGCTCGTAGAGGACGCGCCCTTCGGCGAGGCTGTAGGGGGTGCGCAGGAAGCGGTCGGTGACGGTTCCGATGAAGCGGGTGTAGAGGCGGTTGAAGCGCCGGAAGGCAGCAGCATGGGCGCGGAGGGTGGCATCCGGCATGGAAAAGAGGATGGGTGATTTAGTTGACTTTGTCAAGTATCACGCCTGCCTGACCGGAAGACGTTTTGCGGAGGAGAAAAGCAACCGCAGGTTCTTCCGCCGCGCGATGCGCGACGTCAGAAAGACAAGCCTAAGGTGTGGGACGACAAAGCGGTGACAGAGCGCTATGATGCCCCGTCAGACGAATTGTGGAGGAGAGCATGCGCGAGGGAAAGCTTCTGATGATCGTCGGCGACTACGCCGAGGACTACGAGACCATGGTGCCGTTCCAGGCGCTGCAGATGGTGGGGCATACGGTGCATGCGGTGTGTCCGGGGAAGAAGGCGGGGCAGCAGATTCGGACCGCGATTCATGACTTCGAGGGCGACCAGACCTATTCGGAGAAGCGCGGACACAACTTCACGCTGAATGCGACGTTTGCCGAGGTGAATCCGGCGGACTACGACGGGCTGGTGCTGCCGGGTGGGCGGGCGCCGGAATATCTCCGCCTGGACGAGACGGTGCTGGCGCTGATTCGCTCTTTCATCGAGGAGCACAAACCGATTGCGGCCATCTGCCATGCGGCGCAATTGCTGGCGGCGGCGGGGGTTCTGCAGGGCCGGAAGGTGAGCTGTTATCCGGCGTGCGCACCGGAGGTGCATCTGGCCGGCGGAACCTACGCCGCGGTGGAGATGACCTCGGCCGTTGTGGATCGCAATCTGGTGACGGCGCCAGCGTGGCCGGCGCATCCGGCGTGGCTGGCGAAATTCAATAACCTGCTCCAGGAGCATCTGGCGGAGAAGACGGAGGCGGTGGGGGCCCGGTAAGTGGTTGGAAATGAGCTAATCGGGGCTGTACCACTTCGGCTCGAAATTCCGGAAATATTCAACAGGGAGTATTGACTGGGATGTAATCCGGGACTACTCTGACCGCAACTTCGACCTTGTTGCCGAATGCCAATCCGTTGCGCCGTGCCTGCCTGAAGCATCTCATCAGTGTGGAGAGATTCCGGTTGCGGCCTTCGGCGATCCTTTCGAAAACTCAATTCCAGCCCCGTGGCCCGCGCCGAGCCACGTTTGGAGGTCTTTCCCTCTTCTGATGAGAAAACATCTCGAGATCACTCCCAATCTTGAGCCCCTGTTCGGGACCCGCGACGAAAATCTGAGACTCATGGAGGATGCCCTCCGTGTCCGTATCGATCTGGTATCCGATGCGGTGACGGTGGAGGGGCCCGAGGAATCCATTGCGCGTGTGGAGCGGATTTTTCACGACTACGAAGCGCTCCGCCGCCAGGGAATCCTGCTGCAGAATGGCGAGCTGAACGGGATGCTGCGACTGGTGACGGCGGATCCGTCGGTATCGCTGCGCAGTCTGGCCGAGAGCGGGAAACAGCGATCCGCGGGCACCAAACGCATGGTGCAGCCGCGCTCGATCAACCAGCGGCTCTATGTTGAAGCCATCGAGCGGGAAGATATGGTGTTTGGCATTGGCCCGGCGGGCACGGGAAAAACCTATCTGGCGGTGGCCATGGCGGCTTCGGCGCTGCTGGCGAAGAAGATCAGCCGCATTGTGCTGGTGCGGCCGGCGGTGGAAGCTGGCGAGCGGCTGGGATTCCTGCCAGGAACGCTGCAGGAGAAGGTGGATCCCTATCTGCGGCCGCTCTACGACGCCCTTTACGATCTGCTGGAGCCGGAGCGCGTGGACAAGATGCTGGAGCGCAACGTGATCGAGGTGGCACCGCTGGCGTTTATGCGCGGGCGGACCCTGAACGATGCATTCATCATCATGGACGAGGCGCAGAACACGACCAGCGAGCAGATGAAGATGTTCCTGACCCGCATGGGCAACAATGCCAAGGCGGTCATCACCGGGGACATCACGCAGATCGACCTGCCCAACCCGCGGAAGTCGGGTCTGGTGGAGGCGATGAATATTCTGGACGGGGTGGACGGAATCCGGTTCATCCGGTTCGAGGACGGAGACGTCGTCCGGCACCATCTGGTTCAGCGGATTATCCGCGCCTATGAAGGCTTTGGGCGCGCACAACAGGAGCTGCCGCTGGCCATCGACGGCGAGGACGAGGTTCGGGTCTCGCAGCCCCAATAGTCTTTCGCAGCCCGCCGTGTTGCGCCTAAAAGCCGCAAAATGAGGGATTAGGCGGCCGGCAATCATGGGGAGGCTACGGCAGACCGCGTAAATGAATTCATTCAGAGGTACCATCGAAGTGGGAGGGTTTAACCCTCCCACCGTTGTTTTGTGCGCCGGATTGCTCCAGGGGCCGGGCCGCACCGGACCATGATTCTGATCGAGCCCACGATACAAACCCAATACAGCCGCGCGTTGCGGCAGCGGGCCCTCAGCGCATTTTTGCGTGAGGCCGCGCCGGCTGCCGGGCTGCGCGGCGAGGTATCGGTTCTGCTGACAGGGGATCGACAAATTCGCAGGCTCAACCGGGAGTTTCGGGGCAAGGACAAGGCGACGGATGTGTTGTCGTTCCCGGCAGCTGAACCGTTGAATGGGCACGCAGGCTTAGCCGGGGATCTGGCCGTATCGGTCGAGACGGCCGTACGGCAGGCAAAGGAGTTCGGGCACCCCCTGGCGACAGAACTGCAAATCCTGGTGTTGCACGGGCTGCTGCATCTGAGCGGCTACGACCACGAGGCCGATGAGGGGCAGATGGCGCGCAAGGAGCTTAGCCTGCGCCGTCGGTTTGGGCTGACGGCAGGGCTGATCGAGCGGTCGGCTCCGCCAGCGGTCAGAGGCGCAGTTTCGACACGGCAACGGAGGCGGCCATGATTGTGACGGCTGCGGTGCTGATTGTCCTGCTGCTGACGGTGCTGACGCTGGTGTCGTATGTCGACCGCCTGTACTCGGAGATGGGCAAATTCCTTGCGCGCGAATTCCAGGAAAACATCGACCTGTGGGAGCAGCGGGTGGAACCGCGGCTAGGCATGAACCGGGACCGGATCGCGCTGTCGGCGGCGATCCTGATGCATCTCTCCCTTGCGTTTCTGACGCTGGTCTTCGGAATGCTGCTCTTCGCACGGGCGCGGGCCGGGGATCACGCCACCTTTGCGGAGATCGCGCAGGTGGTGCTCGGGATCGTGCTGGTGATTGTGGTGTTCAACCGGCTGTTGCCCTATGCCTTCTTTGCGCGCACCCGGGGAGCGTGGATTGTCCGGTGGCGATGGTTTCTGCGGGTGCTGCTGTGGATGGTGCTGCCGATCACGCTGTTCGTGCAGTTTCTGGTTTCCATTGCGGCGCTCGCCGAGGAGTCAGCCAATGCGAACGGAGACACGACCGCGGCGGAAGCCGTGGAAGCGCTGATTGAAGCCGGCGAGGAAGAGGGGATCATCGAGGAGAGCGATCGCGACCTGGTGCGGTCGGCGGTCGAGTTTGGCGACAAGGTGGTACGGGAGGTGATGACGCCGCGGCCGGCGATGTTTGCCGTGCCGGGGACGATCACCCTGGAGCAGTTTCTGGAGCTGATCCGGGCGCAGGGATTTTCGCGTGTGCCGGTCTACCGGGAAACCCTGGACAACGTGACGGGCATTGCTTTTACACACGATCTGTTGCAGATTTCCGACGCCGAAGCGCGGTCGAAGACCGTGGCATCGATCCAGAGGCCGGCGGCGTTTGTTCCCGAGACGAAGAAGGTGAACGAGCTGCTGCGCGAGATGCAGCGGGAAAAGCAGCATATGCGCATCGTGATCGACGAGTACGGCGGCGTGGCGGGGCTGGTGACGATCGAGGATTTGCTCGAGGAACTGGTGGGAGCGATTCGCGACGAACACGACGATGAGGAAAGCGCCGCGGTGATCCGGGAGCCGGGGGGGACCTGGGTGGTGCCGGGCAATCTGGAGATCGCGCGCGTGGAGGAGATTCTGGGTGGCGTGGAGCTGCCGGAAGATGTGGAGGCTACCAGTGTGGGCGGACTGGTGAGCGAGACGGCAGGACGGATTCCGCAGTCGGGCGAGGTGGTGGAGGGTTACGGGCTGCGCTTTGAGATTCTGGCCTCGACCGACCGCAAGGTGAATCGTCTGCGGGTTTCCAGACTGGCAAGGGCCAGCTAAGCTGAATCGAACAGACAGGAAGAACGCATGAAGAGGCGGTCGGGGTTTGTTTCCATCATCGGGCGGCCGAACGCGGGCAAGTCGACGCTGCTGAACGCGCTGATCGGCGAAAAAGTCGCCATCGTCACGGCGAAACCGCAGACGACGCGCACGCGGATCCATGGCATCGTGGAGGTGCCGGAGCGGAAAGGAAAGCATCCGGCGACGCAGATTGTGTTTGTGGATACGCCGGGGATTCACCGGCCCGCCTCGCAGCTGGACCGCAGCATGATGCATGAGATTCACGAGGCGCTGATGACGCGCGACCTGGTGTTGCTGGTGGTGGATGCGATCCGCAAGCAGCCTCATCGAGTGGAGGACGGAATTCTGAAGCTCGATCGCGCCAGCGAAGAAGCTTTGGCGTTCGAAATGATCCGAGAACTGGACTGCCCGGTCTTTCTGGTCGTCACGAAGATCGACCTGGTTTCGAAAGAGGCCCTGCTTCCGCTGATCGAAGGGCTCAGCGGGCTGCACAAATTCGCGGAGGTGATTCCGGTTTCGGCAAAGAAGGGCGATGGGCTCAAGCTGCTTCAGCACAAGATTGCCGAATATCTGCCCGAAGGCGACCGGTGGTTTCCGAAGGAGCAGTTTACGGATCAGCCGGAGCGGTTTCTGGCGGCGGAACTGATTCGCGAGCGCATTCTGATGGAAACGGGCGAAGAGGTGCCGTATGCATCGGCTGTGATCGTTGAGCGCTTCGAAGAACCCGAGCCTCAGCCGGAAAAGAAGCGCCGCCCGGAGGGCAAACCTCCGTTGACGCGGATCTCGGCGGCGATCTACTGCGAGCGTGACGGACAAAAGGCCATCCTGATCGGCAAGGGCGGCAGTAAGCTGAAGGAAATTGGCGCGGGCGCGCGAAAGGAAATTGAGGCGCTGTTGGGAACGCGCGTCTACCTGGAGCTGCGTGTCCTGGTACGGGAACACTGGCGCGACTCGCGGGTATTTGTCGATTCACTGGACTGGCGGAAGCAGCTGGAGGAACTCTCCGAGCGGCGAGGCAGGCAGTAGGCAAGTAGGCAGTAGGCAGTAATTGGACCGGGCTTTGCTACGGCGTCGCTTCTCTCTTCATCCGTTTTCTCATGGCTTCGACCTGCTCGCGGAGTTCGAGTGCGGCGGTTTTGCGATCGGGATAAGTTCTGCGATCCGGGTGAAACTCGACTTCGACCGCGATGCTGCGGCGCGCCATGGTTCGCAGCAGGTGGGGTAAGAAGGGATCGTCCCCGAACCAGCAGAGATCGCGTTCTTCGACACCGTGTGCCCGATAGGCGATGGCCGCTGCGGTGATTTCCTGGTCGAGCTGAATGGCAGGTTCCAGCAGCGCAGGGTGGAAGCGCAGGACTTCGACGCCGTCGGTGCTGGTGCCTTCGGGAAACAGCAGGATGGGCACATTGGCCTGGAGGACGGAAGCCATTTGATTCGCTGCCTTCTCGGCGCTCAAACGGCTCTCACGGTCGAGGAAGATGGTTCCTCCGCAACGCGCGAAGAAGCCGAAGGCGGGCCAGCGGCCAACTTCCTGCTTGGAGACAAAGACACAGGGCGTTGCTGCGGCATAGACGAGGATGTCGAGATAGCTAAGGTGATTGGAGCAGATCAAACCGTGAGACGGTCGTGTACCGCGCCACTGCAGCCCCAATCCCAGGCGCCGGAGGATGAGCTGGCATGCTGCGTGGAGCCAGTGCGCACGCTGCCACAATTCCGGGGGCGAACCATGCTTCAGCCGCAGAATGAAATAGCGCATGGCCACTTCGACCAGGCTGGCCAGGAGAATCAGTAAGCGGAAACTGGCTCGGAGGAGGCCAGGCAATCCGACTCCGGCATGAAGCGGCTGCGCGCGGCCGGCGAGAGGTGAGCCAGATCGAGAAGAGTCAGAAAGTCGATCGTTCCGAATTCGCGATCCCATGCCGGTGCGCCGCAGATTCTGGCTCCCACTGCAATATACGTCTTCAGGAGTTTGGGGACCTTCACGTCAGCAACGACTTCTTTGGTTGTTCGCGGCAACTCATAACTGAAAGTGGGCCTGGTGCGCAAAGTCTCCGGAGCCAGAAATGGTTCCAGTTGACGAAGAATGGCCCAACCCTCGCCGGGATTACGGGAATTCAACGAGGAGCAACCAATGAGGTAGCGGAGACGATAGAAGCGCGCGTACTGGGTGATGCCGCGCCAAAGCAGGGTGAGTACTTCGCTGGTGCGATGCTCCCGATGGATGGCAGCGCGGCCCAGTTCGAGGACCTGGGCCCGAATCGCTTCATAGGGCGAGAAGTCGAATTCCTGTTCACTGTAGTAACCCATTTTCTGCAGAGCGGAATTACCAGACTGCATCCTATAGGTACCCACAACTTCACGGCGCATTCGATCTTCAACAATGAGGTGGTCGCAGAAGAGATCGAACTGGTCCTGATCCAGACCGGTCTGGCAGGAAGATTCGAGTCCTTCACCTAGTTCGATATTGAAAACTTTGAAACGCAGCCGACAAGCGGCCTCGCGTTCGGCCAAACTTTCGGCGAGGCGAATTTCGTATTTGCCCAGTTCCAGCGTGATGTGGGGCGTCTGCGGCGCGAAGGCTTCCGCGGAACGAGCGAAGCCGCCGGTCTGGATCTCCACAGGGGCGCCGACGCCAAAGGCAATGCGACGTGGAAGTACAGAGAATTTGTGGGTGTGCACGCCTCTATGCTGCGGAGGGAGGAAGAAAAGGAGCTTACAGCGGAGAGAAAAGCATGCAAATTCTAAGTTAATGTGCAATTTCAGCACATCGACGATGGCCTTCGTTCCAGGGCGGGCGAGCGGTTTTTTTGTAACAAACCTCTCAATTTGTTATGGTAGGCGGTGTTGTATCCGTTCCCTGGATAACTTACCTGTACCACACGAGAGAAAAAAATAATGACACGCGAAGAACTAGTTGCTGCAGTCGATGAAGAAATCAGCCGCCTCGAGAAAGTTCGTGCCTTGCTCCTCAGCAGCGGAGGCTCCCGTATCTCGTCTTCTTCCTTCGGGAATAAGCCCCGGAAAAAGCGTGTTCTAAGTGCGGACGCGCGCGCCCGCATTGCCGCAGCGCAGAGAAGGCGCTGGGCAAAGCAAAAGGCGGCACAGAACAA
>DASZYN010000755.1:0-3746 GCA_035545435.1 Acidobacteriaceae bacterium
CTGGGATGGTTCTTCATCCTGCTGCATTTTGGATTTCTGCTGCTGAACCCGGCGGATGTGTGGGGACAGAAGCTGGTGGTCACGGTGGCCGAAAGCGCGCTGCTGCTGTGCGGCGCAGCGTTTGCGCTGTCGTCCGGCCTGATCCGGGAAACAGGTTGGCGTTATGCGGTGCCGGCCGTACTTCTTAGTATTCCGCCGGTCGCCTGCGTGTCGGTGGTGACGATTTGGCATGCCCCCGTGGGTTTGCTGGTGGGGCCTGGAGTCGTGGCCCAGGCTGCCTATGGGGCGGTGGCTCTGCGTTTCGGACGGGGACGCAAGAGTGTGGTGGGCCGTGGGCGGATCGCACGACGGTGGGCAGCAGCCATCCTGGCGAGCGGAACAGCATGGATGCTCGCGCTGCTGTGGCGTGGTCATGCGGACCTGAGCTTTTATCCATTGCTGTCGGAGATTTTTCTTCTGAACGCGGTGCTGTACTGGGAGGATTTCCGGCGGACGACGGCGGGGGTTCTGGTGTCGGTGTCCGGCCTGGCGGCGTGGGGCGGTGTTTTCCCGTGTGCGGTCCTGATGGCGGCGTTTCTTCCCCGCATTCAAGTGATCGGAGAGATGTGGAATGTGCCGAAGTATTTCGTCGCCTTCGGCATGATCCTCACTCTGCTGGAAGATCAGAAGCGGGCGGCGGATGCACGCAGCGAGGAGTATCGCGTTCTTTTTGAGAACAATCCGCACCCGATGTGGATCTTCGACACCGAGACGCTGCGTTTTCTGGCGGTGAACGACGCGGCCGTGGCACGCTACGGCTACACCGTGGAGGAATTCAGGAGCATGACGCTGCGGGACATTCGTCCGCCGGAAGAGGTGGCCGCAATGGAACAGAAGATGTCCCAGATCGCGGGCGACGAAACGGTAGTCATCTCCGGGCCGTGGACGCACATTCTGAAGGATGGGACAAGCATTCAGGTTGAGGTATCGGCCCATACGATTCAGTTCGAAGGCCGGCCGGCGCGATTCTCTCTGGTGCAGGATGTGACGGAGCGGCAGCAGCTGCACCATCGGCTGGTGCATCAGGCGCATCATGACACGCTAACCGGGCTTCCGAACCGCCTGCTGCTGCTGGACCGCATGGAGCAGGCGCTGGCATCGGCAGCGCGCCGGGGAAAGAAGGCCGCCGTGATCTGCCTGGACATCGACCGTTTCAAGCAGATCAACGACACCTATGGCCACGCGGTGGGAGATCTTTGCCTGAAACAAGTCGCGGAGCGTTTAAAGAGCCGGCTGCGCGGAGACGACACCGTGGCCCGATCCGGCGGCGAAGAGTTCACCGTCATTGTGGGCGATCTGGTTGCCGCCGAGGATGCCGCGCGCGTGGCGGAGGACCTGCTGTCCGCTGTGCGTAAGCCACTGGCCGCGGAGGAGTATCCAATCGACGTGACGGCAAGTTTTGGGATCGCCATTTATCCGGATCACGGCCTGGACGCATCGTCGTTATGGAGGAGCGCGGACGCCGCCATGTACCGGGTGAAGCGGTCCGGGGGAAATGATTACGTACTGGTATCGCACGAGATCAGCCAGTCGACAACGGAGGCGAACGAGCTGGAACTCTTCATGCGCCGGGCGCTGAAAGAGGGCGGTCTGGAGCTGTTTTACCAGCCGGAATACCTGGCCGACGGGAGGATCTGCGGGCTGGAGGCACTGCTGCGCGTCCAGCATCCGAAGTTCGGCGTGGTGCACCCCGACCGGTTTATTCCCATCGCGGAGGAGAGCGGCCTGATTGTGCCGATGGGGAACTGGGTGCTGCGGGAGGTTTGCCGGCAGAGTGAGGAATGGCGCCGGCTGGGGCTGGACGTTCCGCGCATCGCGATCAATGTTTCGCCGCTGCAATTCATGCGCGTGGACTTCTCGCGCCAGGTGCGTCAGGCGGTGATGGAAACCGGGATCGATCCCGATACCCTGGAGATCGAGATGACCGAGACGACGGTGATGCGGAATCTCGACGAACTGGCCCGGCAGATGCGCGATCTGGCGGATCTGGGGGTGCATTTTTCGGTGGATGATTTCGGAACGGGCTATTCCTCGCTGCAACATCTGCATCAGCTGCCGATTGAGAGGCTGAAGATCGACCGATCGTTCATCGAACAAATCGGAGAGGAGGCAAGCGGCACGTGGGCTCTGGTGCGGGCGATTCTGTCGCTGGCACACAGCCTGGGGCTGCAGGTAGTAGCGGAAGGAGTAGAACGGGAGGAACAGGCCGAGGCTCTGGCCAGCATGCGGTGCGACATGATGCAGGGCTATCTGTTTGCTCCGCCGCGAGCGGCCCAGGATATCCCGGCGCTGATCCGTCTGGGGCATGCACCGATGAGCTGGAGGCCCATCCCCGTGCGGGCTGCGGTCTGAGCATGGGACGGCTCAGCAGGCGGCTTCGAGCGCCCGGGGAAAGGCGCGGGAAAGACACGCCAGACCCCCAAAAAGCGGGGGTGTCAAAAGAGGACACGCCGGGGTACTGTTTGATTGACCGGTAAGGAAACCCGGCTGTACACTCGAACCACGCTTGGCTTAAAAAGCGGTAACACTTGGGCGAAATGCATGGCGCACCGCCAGCCCTGTTTCTGTGGATTGACCGGAAGCAAGCCCTACTTTTTTGTGTGTGGCCGCGCTCTGGATCCAGGGGCGGCAACAATTCACAATCAGGGTCGTCAATGCAGGGATGCCGGTCAGGAATCGGCACACTGAGAGGTTAAGTGCAACAGTTGATGCGCGGCAAGCAGATCTCCGCTGCCCCGGAGAGCAAAGATGTATCACTCACCGACCTGTGGCTGGTCATTCGCAAGCGGCGTGTGCTTCTGGCCGTGATGGCGATTGTGGTGGGGCTGCTGGCGGCGGGCCGTGGCTTCCTTCATGGGAAATGGTATACGGCCACAGGCGAAGTTCGGATCCAGCCGGGATCGGGATCGGAGTTCAAGCAGACCGGTTCTTTGCTTCTGGGCTCCTACGGCACGCTGGACGTAACCATCGAGAGCGACATTCGGATTCTGCAGAGCAGAAAGCTGCTGACTGCCGTAGCGGAGAAGCTGAGCCTGCAGGACAATCCGGAGTTTATGGGACGCGGGATTTCGGTCAAGCCCGGATTTCTGGGAGGGAAGAATGCGATTCCCGAACACCGCAGTCTCGACGATCCGCAGTTGCAAAATGCGGTGGTGGGGAACCTGCGCAGCCATCTGACGGCCGTGCGCGTGCCGCGCACCCAGATGATCACGATTTCCTACACAAGTCCGTCGCCAAAGCTTTCTTCAGAAATTGTGAACGCGTTGCAAAACGAGTTCATCGAGAATAACTTCACGACTCACTACAACACCACGCAGGAAGTGAGCAAATGGCTCACCGGGCGGATGGACGATCTGCGCTCGGTAGTCCAGGATTCGCAGAACAAGATGGTGGATCTGCAGCGCAAGCTGGGGGTGATGGCGCTCGATCCCGAACATAGCCTGATGGTCCAGGATATTGGGGCGCTCCAGAAGAATTTAGCCGACGCGACCGAGCAGCGCGTGCTGGCCGAAGCGCGGTACCGGATCCTGAAGTCCTTGCCGCCGGATCAGATTCAGGAGGGCGGAACGGCGGGACTTCCGAGCATTGCAGGAGTAAGCGGAGCAGGAGGCTCGGAGGGTTTGCTGGCGAATCTTCGTACGCAGCGGGCGGGCATCGAGGCCGAACTCGCGCACCTGCAGCCGGTTTATGGACCGAATTATCCGCAG
>DASZYN010000756.1:0-5250 GCA_035545435.1 Acidobacteriaceae bacterium
CGATTTCCCCGCCATCGAGACCTGGCGCAATCAGTTTCCAGGATATGAGATCGTGATCGACGATCCGGAGTTCACCTCCGTGTGCCCAAAGACAGGGTTGCCCGATTTTGGCGTGATCACGCTGCGCTACATGCCGCGCGAGCAGTGCCTCGAGCTGAAGTCGTGGAAGGAATACCTCTTCAGCTATCGCAACCTCGGCATTTTTCAGGAAAACGTCGTCAACCGCATCCTCGAGGATGTGGTCAAAGCCTGCGATCCGGTGTGGGCCGTGGTGAAGGGTGACTTCCGGCCGCGCGGCGGGATCTCAACGACGATCGAAGCGCGCTGGCCCAGACCGAAACAATAGCGGACGGGGAAGAGCGAAAGCGAAAACAGCCTTCCTGCTTCTTTGCCTCGAGCTTCCGGCATTCCTGCTACTGCTGCACCGCCAGCGAACCGCTTCCTGAATCGCCGTTGCAGGGGCCGCCGGAGATCGACCAGTTCGTGATAGTCAGCTGGCTGGCCTGTGCATTGAACGTGCCAATGGCAGTCAACTTCGTCGAGCTGCCGGGGTCCGAATAGGTCATCGCCAAACTGCTGCCCGTGACCGTCGATGTCGTGACCGAAGGCTGGTTTACAAAGCAGCTGTTGCCGGGAAACGACGCAGTTCCCGACAGCGAGAACTGGCCATTCTGATCCGGCTGCGAAGTCTGCTCGAGGACCGCCGAAACCGGAATCGAGTCGTTCGAATCGTCGACGAAGGTCCCCGTGTATGTTCCGTTGATGGCCGAATAATTTGTCGCTGTCACAGCGGCTGCTCCAAGGGATGCACAACTGCCGCCCGCGAAGCTCCAACGGGCAGAGGCGATGCCCTTGCCGTCGCCCGAGACCTGACCCTGCAGCGTGAGAGTCGTTCCGCTGAACGGTGAGGAGATCAGCATCATCTTGTTGTCCAGTCCCACCGAACCCGTCAGCAGGACGTCGCTGGAGGGACTGACGCAGGAGCTTCCGTTGAGCCGGGCAACGGCGCTGACCGTCTCGTAAGCCCCCTGCATGAATCCAACGTTCAGCACCACCCCGGATGAGGTGGGCGCGAAAACCCAGTTGCCGGAGAGCGAGGTGCCGACCTGAAGGGGCGTGTTGGCCATGCCGCATCCGGCAAGGAGAAGTGCGAGACCAGGAACAGAGAGGAGTGCAAGGGTACAGCTGCGGTTCTGCATGGCGGAGAGCCTTTTGAATCCTCGGAGGAGGTTATTCAAAAGATAAACAGCGGCCCATCCCGCTTCCAGACCCCGAAAGGGGCACGACTGTTACTACGGTCATGAATTCGGAGCAGAAGTACGGTTTCGGGAAGCCAGACCCGCCGGACGATCCAGGCCAGAACTTTACTGGGGCGGCTGGCCCTGTTGCTGCTGTTGTTGCTGTTCGCGAAGGCGTTGCAGCTCCTGAAGCATCTCCTGCGGCGTTCTGGGCCTCTGCTGCTGCTGGGGCGGCATGACCGGCGCGGGCGGTGGTGGCGGCTCCACTACCTGAGGAGGTGGATAATTGGGCGTCTCGTCTTCCTCTTCCTGCTGTGAATTACTGCCGGGCGAGGGCGGCGAAAGCGGAGCATTGCTCCGTGCCGTCAGCACGATCTCCCGTGGGGTTCCCTTGCTGCCGGAACCCACCATGAGGAAGTTATATCCGGCTCCGTCGAGCAGTTCGGCCAGCACGTCGCGCGGCGGACCGGGACCGTAGACACCGAAAATGCGCGAGTCCTTGCCAAAACCATCGACGGTCATGCCACTGGAGCCCTCGACGTTTTTGAGGATGTCCGACAAGCTGGAATTGCGCGCATCGACAGAGAGAGAACCATCGCGGAGGGTGACCTGGGCAGGCACTGCCGGCTTGTCCTGCAACGATGGAGGAAGATTCGGCGCGGCAGCAGGCTGGGGACCGTTCGGCGCACTGGTGACGGCACCGGTATGAATTGAGGGCTGGCCTTGAACTTCTGGCCCCGGGGCGGCGGCAGGAGGGGTCGAAACGCCCTGGCGTGGCGGAAAGGGGAAGTGCCGCCCAGGCATGTTTCCGGGGGGCTGCGACACCTGGGCCTGACACGCGGCCGCTAAAACGGCGGCAACCGTCACCATAAGGCATCGTGAAAGGCTTGGAACCTGCATCGAACTGTGTGGATTTACAGGGTGCCGTGGGTCCGGCCGTTACCCCGCTCCTGTAAGTAATAGACTAGCAGTGATTCGAATTCGCTCGCCGCGAATTGAGGGGACGTCTCCGATGGATCGCATCTTTTCCGGGTCATTCGCCCGATTTCTGGCCGCCGCCCTGACCCTGGGGGTCGCTGTGCCGGCTTTTGGCGTTTCCTGCATGACGCAGTCGCAGATGGCGAGCGCCCAGCGCACCGTGCTCGCCCAGTCCGCACAGATGCTGGCGGCGAACGTGGAATCGGGTAACGCTTCTGCGGTTCAGGCTCAGACCATTCCAGCCGTCGCTAGCCAGTTTGGTGGCATTGCGAATTCCATCCAGCAGGTGAGTGCTTCGATCCAGCACGCTGCGCTGACAGTGGACGCCCTGTACGTCCTTGACGCGACGGATCTGAAGTCGGCACAGGAGAGCCAGTTCTTCTGCGGAGTACCGGGCTCATCGCTGACCGTCGAAGTGACAATCCCGAATCTGCCGCCCGGAAAATATGCCCTGGCGATTGTGCATGCCACCGGCGTGAAAGAGCCTCAGCAGATCTCTATGGTCTTGCAGAACGATCCGGCAGGAAGCCCGATCTGGAAACTGGCCGGTTTCTTCACTCGCCCGATGACGATGGGCGGACACGATGGCCTGTGGTTCTGGCGTCAGGCGCGCGATTATGCTGCGAAGAAACAACTGGGTCCCGCGTATTTCTACTACCAGACTGCGCATACGCTGCTCGTCCCGGTCGACTTTATTTCCAGTCCCAACTTGCAAAAGCTGGATAAGGAACTGGAGCAGTCCCGGCCCGATGCTCTGCCAGGGCAGGAGCCGATGCGGCTGAACGCGGGCGCCCAGAGCTTCCAGGTCACCAATCTCCATGTCGGCGAGTTTTCCGGCCAGCTTGATCTGATCGTTACGTACAGCGCAACGCCGGGCCTTGATCCGGTGGCTGCCCGCGCTCAGGTCACCGCGGTGATGCGTGCCCTGTTGCAGCAGTATCCGGGCCTGCAGTCCGCTTTCCACGGTTTGTGGGTCTACGCCGCGACCCCCGGCAACCCGAACTCCTTTGCGCTGGAACTGCCCATGGATCAAATCCAGGCCTCGGTTTCCACCAGCGGACAACGCAGTTAAAGTCCCTCTACCCTTTCAGGAAAGCAGGCGGAAAAGATTCCGGCATGGCCAGTCGAACGGAAAAACCCTTAAGTGAAGTCATCGAGGAGCGCAGGGATACGCCGAGCTTTGACGGCGCACCGATCCCGGACGCGGACCTGAAGGAAATTCTCGAGGCCGGGCTCAAGATGCCCAGCGGATTCAACCTCCAGCCGTGGCGTCTTGTCGTGGTGCGTACGCCGGAGTTGCAACGCAAGCTGCGTGCAGCCTGTTTTAACCAACCCAATGTCGAGGAAGCGTCGGTCGTGATCGTGGCGTGCGGGGACAAGGACAGCTGGCGCAGCGATATGGACGAGATGATCCGCATGGGACGCGAGCGCGGGATGACGGAGAACTATGCCGAGTCGGCACGCTCGGTGATTCCGGAGTTCATGAGCAGTCATCCCAATCTTTCAGCCTGGCTGAACCGTCATGTGATGATCGCGTTCACGGCCATGATGCTGATGGCTGAGACCCTCGGGTACGATACTTCCTCAACTGAGGGCTACGATCCGGAAAAGGTCTGCCAGATTCTGAACCTGCCGATCAGCTACGAGGTAATCGCGTTGCTGGGGATCGGGCACCTGCGAGGTGTTGACAAGTACAACGGCGGCCGATTCAGCATGCAGCGCACCGTCTTCGAGGGCGAGTACGGCAAGCCCATTAAGCTGTGAGACGAGAATATCCTGAAGCTCCCATCGCCGGTGTTGGCGCTGTCATTGTTCGCCCTGAAGCAGACGGGGCGAAACGCGTGTTACTGATTCGCCGGGGGCAGGAGCCGTTGAAGGGCGAGTGGTCGCTGCCTGGAGGCGCCGTTGAGCTTGGCGAGACCCTCGAAGAGGCGATCTGCCGGGAGGTCCTCGAAGAAACTAGCCTCGCGGTCGAGGTATTGGATACGGTGCAGGCCTTCGACCGCATCTCGCGCGACGACTCCGGGCGGGTGCGCTACCACTATGTGCTGATCGACTTCCTTTGCCGGGTGACGGGCGGCTCGCTGGCCTGCGCCACCGACGCGGCAGAAGCGCGGTGGGCAAGCGCCGATGAACTGGAAGGGCTGTCCAAGCTTACAGTCGAAGTGATTCGCAAAGCGCTCAGGATGGCATCCTAAAGATCGGAGGGCATCGCGCACGCATGGCGACCGCAGCAGCTCCGCCCCAAAGGAAGATACGACGGGCCTGGCGGACGCTGCGCTGGGTACTCCTCAGCATCCTCACGCTGCTCGTTTTCGTCGTCGTCTTCGCGTTCCTGCGGCCGCTCACTGTGCTGTGGACGGCCACACAGGCGCATCTGCTGTTCCACGGCATTCACTCCGAGTACACGGCCATCCCGTTCGCCGGAAATCCTCAGGTACGCATCCACTATTACGCCGGCGGATCGGGCTCGCCGATCGTTCTGGTGCACGGCTTGGGGGCCCGCGCAGAAGACTGGGCCAACCTGATGCCACAGCTGGTGCGCGATCACCATCGTGTGTACGCGCTCGACCTGCCAGGCTACGGTCGCTCCGACTGGCCTCGCAACGCCTCGTACTCCATCCCTGAGCTGGCGGGCGCCGTTGAGGCGTTCATGGACAACCGCCATCTCAGCCAGACGGATCTGGCAGGCTGGTCGATGGGCGGATGGCTTGCCATGCGGGTCGCGCTCGATCAGCCGCAGCGCATCCGCAGGCTGGTGATTCTCGACAGCGCCGGCACACGCTTCAGCCTGGTTTGGGACACATCGTTATTCGAGCCCGATACTCCAGCGAAACTGGCTCAACTGGACGACCTGCTGATGGCCGGACCCGCTCCGCACGTACCCGGATTTATCCAGCGTGACATCTTCCGTTTCGTGGGCAAGCATGCGTGGGTGGTGAAGCGAAATATGGATTCGCTGCTGACCGGCAACGACCTTCTCGACGGCAAATTAGGAGCCCTTAAGATGCCGATGCTGATCGTTTGGGGAAAA
>DASZYN010000757.1:0-2649 GCA_035545435.1 Acidobacteriaceae bacterium
CTGGGGTTCACGTTTGAGCGGCTGATCACGATCGACCTGGTGCTGTGGGGCATGTCGCTGGCGCTGGAATTCCTGGCGCTGGTGGTTCTGCGAAAACGGGAGCCGTTGCTGGCGCGGCCGTTTCGTGTGCCCGGGCCGGACTGGTTTGCGGTAGTGCTGGGGCTGAGTCCGATGGCTCTGACCGTTTATGCGCTGTACGCCTCGCGGTCGGAGACCGTAGCGGGGATGTCAGCCTTTGCTTTTTCGCTGACGATCGCGGTGATGGGAGTGCCGCTGTATCTGCTGGCAGCGTGGTCGAGAAAGCGTCATGCAACGGCGCAGGCAAGCTGACGCATGGGAAGCGCAGTCTCAGCCGCCCGCGATTTGCTACCCGCCGGTCTTCTCTGTTAGTTCCAGCCAGCGCTCCAGCACCGCATCATGCTCGGACCGCGCCGCCTCGAGCTCAGAGAGCGCCTGGGTGAGCGCAGCGGCATCGATGGTGACGGCGGGATCATCGACGCGGGCGCGAGCCCGGAGCAGGCGCTGGTCGGCTTCTTCGATGCGGGCCTCGATGGTGTCGTATTCGCGCTGTTCCAGATAGGAGAGCTTCTTTTTGGGACCGGGAGTGCGAGGGGCGGGCGACGCGGGGCGCGGTTCCGGTGCAGGCGATTTGCCAGGGGCAGAGAGTTGAGCGCGCCACTCTTCCCACTGGATGTAGTCGGCAAAGATGGCGGCGTTACCGCGGCCGTCGAGTCCCAGAACTGCGTTGGTGACACGGTCGAGCAGGTAGCGGTCGTGGGTCACGAGGAGGAGAGCACCCGGAAAATCCAGCAGCGCCTCCTCGAGAATTTCAAGCGTGGGAATGTCGAGGTCGTTGGTGGGCTCGTCGAGGATAAGGACGTCGGCGGGCTGGAGCATGAGGCGGGCGATGAGCACGCGGGCACGTTCGCCACCGCTGAGGCGGGAGACCGGCTGGTTCAGCTGTTCGCCGGAAAAGAGAAACCGGGAGGCGTAGCTGGCGACGTGGACGACACGATCCTGGTAGAGGACGGAATCTGAATCCGGCGCGAGCGCGCGACGGAGGGTCAGCGACTCGTCGAGTTCTCGGAGTTGGGAGAAGTAGACAATGCGGAGAGCGGGCGCGCGCCGCAGCAGACCGGAAGAGAGCGGCAGCTCGCCGGTGAGGGCGCGCAGGAGCGTGGTCTTGCCCGAGCCATTGGGCCCGACGAGGCCGAGACGAAGGCCGGCGACGACGCTGAGGGTGACACCGCGGAGAATCTCGCGATCGCCCAGGGTCACGGCGGCATCTTCCATTTCGATGAGGCGCTTCGTTTGGCGGTCGGTCGCGTCAAAGGCGATGCCGGCGGTGAGAGAACGGCTGCGGGATTCGGAATCCTGCAACTGGGCGATGAGCGCGTTGGCGTTGTCGATACGCGCTTTGGCCTTGGTGGCCCGCGCTTTAGGGCCGCGACGAAGCCACTCGATCTCGGTGCGGACGCGGTTGCGGAGGCTTTCCTGCGCGCGCTGTTCGGATTCAAGCCAGGCTTCGCGCTCCTCGAGGAACCTGGAGTAAGCGCCCTGGACGCGCAGCAGGCCATCGGAGTAGATCCGGTTCAGTTCGACGATTGCGTGGGCGGTGTTTTCAAGGAAGCGGCGGTCGTGCGAGACCACGACGAAGGCAAAGGGCGCGTCCTGCAGCAGGCCTTCGAGCCATTCAATGCCTTCGATGTCGAGATGATTCGTGGGCTCATCGAGCAGGAGCAAGTCGGGTTCGGTGACGAGCCCTTCGGCGATGGCGAGGCGTTTGCGCCATCCGCCGCTCAGTGTCGCTGCCTCGGCAGAGAAGGAAACGCCGGAGGTATCGGACTCGAAGAAGCCGGCGCGGCCGAGGGTTTCGCGCAGGCGCTGCTCGCGGCTGCTTTCCGGCACTCCAGTGCGAGCCAAGGCGGATTCGACGATGGATCGGACGGTGGCTCCGGGTGCGAAATCAGAGATCTGATGAACGTAGCCAACACGGGCGCGCTTGCGGAAGGCGACTTCGCCGGAGTCAGGCTCCTGTTCGGCGCCGAGAATTGCCAGGAGCGTGGATTTGCCGGCTCCATTGGGGCCGACAAGGCCGATGCGGTCGCCGTCATGGACGGCGAACCCGATGTTCTCAAAAAGAGGCGTGGCCCCGAATCGTTTGGAGATGTTCTGGGCGTTGACGATCGGCGGCATGCTTTCAGTTTATGGGTTCAGCAGGCAGTTGCTGCCCGCCGCAGGCCGCCCGGTGCGATCAAACTCTTACAAAGTCACCCGACCTTCTCCCTCAACGATTGTGATGTACCTGTCGATTGGCAGTTTGGTGAACCTCTCGACTTTGCCACCGGGCTGCGGCCAGTGCACCTCGAGCCAGTCTATTTGGGTGCGGGAGCCGATGCCGAGCACGAATCGCGGATCATGAGAGGAGAGAAAACTTCCTCCCGCCGTTTTCGTTCTGCTGCGCGTGAGATCGCCTGCCTGCCAGGTGACGCGCGCGCCGATGGCGTCACGATTCGATTGCCGGCCTACCAGGGTGAGGCCGAGCCAGTGACGGCCGCGGGCAGCGCGATTGCGCAAAAGGAGAGGGGCAGCATCGTTGACGGCGATGAGCACATCGACGGCACCGTCGTTGTCGAAGTCTCCGATCGC
>DASZYN010000758.1:0-1866 GCA_035545435.1 Acidobacteriaceae bacterium
TGAGGCGCGCAGCGCGGGCAGGATGCCGAAGAGCAGGCCGCTGACGATGCAAAGCGCGGCGAAGTACCCGAAGACGGGGTAGTCCATGGTGAACTGCACCCAGTAAGGCTTCCCGACATTCGATGTGGCGAGATTGAACCAATAGACGCCGAAGGCGGCGAGGCCAAGGCCGAGGGCTCCGCCGAGGACGCTGAGGACGACACTCTCCAGCAGCAGCTGACGCATGACGCGCCAGCGAGACGCGCCGAGCGCGGCGCGGATGGACATCTCGCGCTGGCGGGCGATCGCCCGGCTGAGCATCATGTTGGCAACGTTGGCGCAGGCGATGAGGAGCACGAACCCGACGGAAGCCAGCATCAGCAGGAACACCATTTTGATGTTGCCGCCGTTGTAGCGCTCATGGAAGCTCATCACGTTGGCGGTGGTGTCCTTATCGGCGCCGGAGTACTGGGAGGCGATGCGAAGAGACAGGGCATGGATTTCCGTCGCTGCGACGGCGATTTTGACGCCTGGCCGAAGAATGGCGAAGACTTCGAGGTCCCGGTTATCCCGCTTCATATCGTCCGGAGTGGGGACGAGGGGCATCCAGAGGTCGACGGTGGTGGGGAAACCAAACGCTTTGGGCATGACGCCGATGATGGTGGCGGGCTTTTCATTCATGCGCACCTGGCGGCCGATGACGGAGAGCGAGCCGGCATAGCGTTCCTGCCAGACCTGGTAACCGATCATGAGAACCGGCGCGGCGCCGGGCTGGCCGTCGGAAGGCAGAAAATCTCTCCCCAGAATCGGGTGCATATGGAGCATGGAGAAGATGCCGGTGGTGACGCGCTGGGCGTGATACGACTGGGGCGGGATTCCTGGCTCGCCGAGCACCCCCTCCTGATTGGCGCCGGCTTCGATTCCTTCGAACGAATGGGACTGGGCGCGAATATCGAGGAAATAGGGATACGACATGCGACGGTCTCGACCGTCTGCCGTATGCGTCGCGATGGAAACCAGGCGATCCCCACCCGGAACCGGTACCGGCTTGAACAGGGCTGCATTGATGATGGTGAACACCATCGTGTTCAACCCGATGCCGAGCGCCAGCGTGACCACGACGGCGAGGGAGAACCAGCGATGGGCGAGGATCATGCGCAGGGCAAAGCGGAGATCATGCGACATGCCTGGGATACGGAGCGGGGCCTGGGATGGTTCCGGGAATGTGATGAACAAGACGCGGGAAGCAGGGCGCAGATCGCAGGGCGGAGCGAGTTCGCGAGTCAGCAGGTCAGCGAGTCAGCGCTCGAAAATGTCGTCAGGCCCTTTTTTTACGGCGCGGCGGGATGTAGTGGAAGCGGATGAGATAGATGTTCTGCCCAGCGCCATGTTTTGCGACTTTCAGCAGGTCGAGGACGCCGAGGAAACCCGAGGCCCGTGCCAGCTCGGGCGTGATGTCGGGCAGGCCGATGGGCTCGATGGAGTCGATCTCAATCTCGCCTTCTTCCATGCGATAGCGGCCGCCAACCCGCACGTGAGGACGGGTCCAGATGCGGACCGAGCAGGTGATTTGGCCGGTGCGGACGCCTTCGCGCAGGCGCTGGGTGAACTGCATGGGAACGAGTCTATGCGATGCGGGCTGGGCTTCAAGGATGTAGAGATGGATTTGCCGGAGGCCAGGCGTTAGGATCGGCTCATGACGGCGAAAAAGGCTACCCGGGCGGCGAAGAAGAACCCACCCAACCGCGCGACGAAGAAAGCTCCCGAAAAAAAGAAAGCAGGCCGCGGAGCTGCCGGCGGCGTCGAGGACTACATAGCCGGAATTCCGGAGAGCAGCCGGAAGACTTTCGATGCTCTTCGTGCGGCGGCGCGCCAGGCAGCGCCAAA
>DASZYN010000759.1:0-2719 GCA_035545435.1 Acidobacteriaceae bacterium
ACGGCGAGGCCAATGAGGAGCGAGGAGCCTGAAGATCGCAGGTCGTGACGTGGATGGAGGAGACGATCGATGCGGACGGCGAGCGCGGCGTCGGCGGTGGCGAGTGCGGTGCAGATGTAGGGCGCGCGGCTGGAATTGGCGGCCCTGGCGACCGTGATGAGGGTTTCGGCAAGAAGAAGGGAGCGAGTGGAGTCGCCACGAACGGCATCGTCATCGGCGGCCCAGTCAGCTGCACGGTGCCAGGGCCGGTTCCAGGGATCGCCGCCGGGAAGCGGGCGAGGCAGAAAACTCAGAGTGAGGAGCTTCCAGTTGTCGCGATGGGCTGCATGGGAGCGCTCATGAGCGATGGCCAGATCGAGGGCTGCGGGGGCGAGGGTGCTCATCGACGGAGATACGAGGATGAGGGGGTGGAGGAATCCGATGAGGCGGACCGGTGGGCCCGAATCGGGGACAGCAAGGAGAGGAATGTCGCTGTTGTGCTGAAGGCGCTGACCGGAGCGGCGGCAGGTGCGGGCAAAACGAAGAGTGCGGAGGGTGATGCGCAGTCCGCGCAGCAGAGCCTGGCCGAACCAGAAAGCGGTGAGGGCCGCAGCGAGGAGGAACAGGATGCCGACGCGTTCGGATTCGACGTTGGTTTCGCCACGGAGATATGCCGGGAGGCAAAGCGCCGCCGCGACGACGGCGGCAAACAAGGCGGGGCCGATCTGAAGGAGATAGAGGATTCGTTCGCGCCAGCGCGCTGTGAGGGAATCGAGGCGACGGAGGATCGAGCGAGAGGCGAGCGCGAGCGCGAGCTGTGAAAGCGCGAGGGAGAGCCCGGTGACGACGAGAAGAAGGCAGAGGAGGCGCAGAGTCCAGGACAGGGTCATAGCTGGCCCTCCTGTTTGTTGGGCGGAGATGGCTGGGCCTGATCGGTCTCAGCACGGGCGGTGCGAATGCTGGATTCAAGCTGATCGAGGAGTTCGGTGTCGTAGCGGTGGACCGCGTCGACCAGGCAGGAGACGAGAACTTCCGGCTGAACGTCGGATTCAGAGAAAAAGCGGCGGATGAAATGGGCGGCGCGGCGGCCTTCGAAATCGCGCGCGGAAAGAGACGAGGAGTAGAGAAAGGCGCGATTTTGCTTGCGGCGCGTCAGCAGGCCCTTGCGGAAGAGACGATCGAGAGTCGTCATCACGGTGGTGTAGGCGAGGCTGGTCTCGAGGCGCTCGGCAACCTGCTGGACGGTGGCGCTGCCAAGCTGGCGGAGGACCGAGAGCACTTCGCGCTCGCGGCGACCGAGGATGCCGAGAGTTGCCGGCGATGAGGTGTTGGTCGTGCCGTGACCGGATGGTCGTTCAGGTCGTTTCATTGGGGGGTCCGAAGGAGACTTCGA
Organism: Acidobacteriaceae bacterium; assembly: GCA_035545435.1. GTDB lineage: Bacteria > Acidobacteriota > Terriglobia > Terriglobales > Acidobacteriaceae > Palsa-343. Next base: position 1,373 of record DASZYN010000759.1, read on the forward strand.
TGATAGCCCGAAAAGACGGGTGAAGTGAAAGAGCCCGAGGCGGATGCACTCCTACTACCTCTGGTAGTAGTCGAAGGAATCCCGTAGTTCTGAAGATGCAAGCCCTCCCCCATTCCCCGGATCAACATTGCGGAGAGATATGAAGAAGCTTTTGTGGACATTGCTGGTTTTTTCCCCGGTCTGCGTTATTGGACAAAGCCCGGACAGCGCGGCGGTGCGCGGGCGCGTCACGGGACCGAATGGCCAGGTTGTGAGCGGGACTCGTGTGGCGATCGAAGATACGCAGCATCACGTGGTGCGGAGTGTGGTGCCGGGGCCCGATGGGGATTTCGCGGTGGAAGGGCTGGCGCCGGAGACGGTTATGGTGCGCGCTGATGCGCAGGGCCTCGAGGCGAGTTCAGGGGAGCTAACCCTGGCCGCGGGGACCAGGGCGATGGTTGAACTGCATTTGCATGTGCCTTCGGTGCACGTGGCAGTTGAGGTCACGGGTGTGGTGGGCGAAGTGCGGACGGACGAGCCGCAGCTCGGGGATCGTTTGACCGCTGAGCAGGCGCAGGCGATGCCGCTGCCGAACCGGCGAATCACTTTTCTGCCGCTGGTGAATGCGGCGAATCATCCGGCGATCAATCAGGGCGACGTGTTCATGAACCAGATGCTGTTTACCGCAAATGGCACGGGGCGGCGGCAGACGTGGTTTGAAGTGAATGGCGCGAATGGGAATGACATGTGGGGTCGGCAGACAATCTTCACGAACGTGCCGCTGAGCGCGATTGGGGAGATGACGGTGCTGGAGAACGCGTTCGCCGCGGACTATGGATTCGGCGAAGGCGCTGTCGTGAATGTTGTGACGCGCAGCGGGGGCAGTCGTTTTCACGGGAATGTGCTGGGACTGTGGCGGCCGTCGGGTCCAGAGGCGGCGCTCTCGGGATTCACTGCAAAAAACGCTGCGAGCGGGAATGACATCACGCGGGACACGCTGGCGCAGGGGGCCGCAACTGTATCCGGTCCGGTTACAAAAGAGGGGCAGACCTATTACACGGCGTCGGCGGAGTACAGCTATCAGGACCGGGCTTCACCGGTGATTTCGCCGCTGGCTCCAGGAAACTACATCGGGCACTATCGCGACTGGATGGGACTGCTGCGTCTGGATCACACGATCCGGGAGGGGCAGCGCGTGTTTGCGTTTCTGAGTGCGGATGGATTTTTCGATACGAATCCCAACGGCACGGTGGGCGGAAACAACCTGCCGAGCGTGGCGCGCGTGTTTCATCGCAAGACGTACACGGGTGAGTTGGGCGATACGGCGGTGCTGAACCCGACGATGGTGAATGAGGCGCGCGTCGAGTT
>DASZYN010000760.1:0-5515 GCA_035545435.1 Acidobacteriaceae bacterium
CTACTCCATCGATGCTGCCGGACGCGTCACCCAGGCGCATCATCTGGTGTATCGAATCGAGACAGCCGCCGGCCTCGACCACTGGTCCGAGGTCTCGTCCGAATGGGAGACCTTCTTCCAGAATCAGCCCATCCTTCGCGCTCGCGTCATTCGCTCCGATGGCTCGCAGCTTGACCTCGATCCAAAAACCGCAACCGACGTCGCCGCCAGTGACAGGAACGACGGCACGCTTTCCGATGACCGAATTTACAAAGCCCCGCTCCCCGGCCTCGCTATCGGCAGCATTGTGGAGATGGAAACCACCAACATCGACAAGGAGCCCTTTTTCGCAGACGGAGGCTTATACCGGATCTACCTGCAGCGCGGCGTGCCCATTACCCGATCTCGTGTCACAGTCTCTCTTCCCGCCAGCCTCCCGTTCACTTATAAGATTCACCACCTTCCCGACCTCATCACCAAAGACGAGAAAACAGGCGACCTCCACAACGTGACGTTCGACGAGGGGCGCCTCGCTCCTGGTGTCAGCTCTGATATTGAGCTGGCTACACCATCGCCTCTGTGGCCCGAGATCGAATTCGCTACCGGCAAATCCTGGCACGACATCGCCGCCGCTTACGATCGAATGGTCGAGCCGCAGATTCGGCTCGATCAGGTCAGGCAGCTTCTTCCCAATAAGACTCCCGATCGGCTTGCCCGCATCCAGCAGTTAGTCGCCCGTCTCCACAAAGAAGTCCGTTACACCGGCATCGAATTCGGCCGAGCCAAACTCGAGCCGCGCACTCCGGAAGAAATCCTCAGTCGTCACTACGGGGACTGCAAAGATAAGGCGACTCTGCTGGTTGCTATGTTGCGAGCCACCGGAATCGACGCCCATCTGGCTCTCCTCGATACCGGCCCCGGAATGGATGTCACGCCCGATCTCCCCGGCATCGGCGATTTCGATCACGCCATCGTCTTTGTGCCCGCAACCGCGAACGACCCCGCTCTCTGGATCGATGCGACTGCCGAATTCACTCGCGTGGGAGACCTTCCCTGGGCCGATCAGGGCCGTCTCGCCCTCATCGTTGCCGGCAACACCCAGGACCTCACCCGCACCCCTGACGCCCGTCCTGAGGACAGCAGCGTCATCGAAACCCGCGAATTCCACCTCGCCGATTTCGGTCCGGCCCACGTCATCGAATCCTCCGACACCGCCGGCCACATCGACGCCAACTTCCGCGCTTATTACCAGGACACCGAAAACAAAAACACCCGTGACAATCTGGAGAACTACGTCAAGAGCGCCTACAGCGCCAAAGATCTGAAATCGATCCAGCATCAGGACGCCAGAGACCTCAACAAGCCCTTCCTCCTGCGCCTCGATATCGAGAAGGCCGCACGAGGTAACACCGGAATGGGTGACGCCGCGGTTGGCCTGGACCCGCGTGGAACCTGGAATGGTTTGCCCGCCTGGTTTGGGAAAGATCCCGATCGAGGAAATGAAAAGCTCAGCCCCGAGCAGCAGGAAGCGCAGCGGAAAGCCATCGCGCAGCGCGCCACTGACTACCAGATCGAGCCATTCGTCTGCGAAAGACGCTACCGCATTTTTCTCCCGCCAGGATTTGTGCCGCGCGCGCTGCCCCCGGACCAAACCATCCCTATGGGCCCTGCCTCGTTCTCGGAAAAATATGCCTCCCAGCCCGATGGCACCGTCACCGCGGTATTTCGATTCAGCACCGGCTCAGGCCGATACTCTCAGGATGAGGCGCTTGCCCTCCGCAAGGCGATTGTCGACGCGGGCAAACGGGACTGGCCCGTCCTCATCTTTGATCAGGCCGGCGCAAAGCTTCTTTCCCAGGGAAAAACCAGGGAAGCCCTGGCCGCCGATCGTGATCTGATCGCGGCACACCCTCATGATGCTGTGCAACTCGCTCGCCTTGCCCGCGCTCTGGTCGACTCCGGTGCCGGTCAGCTGGCGCGCGACGAAGCCAGAAAAGCCACGCAGGTCGACCCTTCGTCAGCCGTCGCGTGGGATTCTCTTGCATGGGTCCTCCAATACAACGACATCGGCGTCTTCCACGGCATGGGCTTCGATCTCGATGGAGCCCTCGCCGCCTATCGCAAGGCGGAGGAACTCGATCCGGATAACGTCGAAACCCGCGAAAATCTTGCCATTCTCGATGAGCACGACAACCAGGGAACGCGCTATGTCTCCATTCCCGGCCTCGAGCACGCAATCACGGAATACAGGAACCTTAAGGCACAGAACAAAGCCGCCGGCGATGCCTATGAGGACAATCTCCTCTTTTGCCTCCTCTACGCGCACCATTACAAGGAGCTGAAATCCGAGCTGGCCAGTCTGCCGGCTTCGCCCACCCGCAACAGTCTTTCCATCGCCGGCGAAACCGCCAGCGATGGGGTTGACGCCGGAATGAAGGCCGCCGACCGCTTGAACGGCGACGCACAGCAACGAGGGACTGCGCTGCGCAATGCCGGTCAGCAGCTGATCCGGCTCCGCTTGTATCCGGAAGCCGCCAAAATTCTCGCGGCCGGCGTCCAGAACCAGGAGCAGTCCTCTGACACGGCAAGGCAGATCGAGGTCTACCGCGATCTGCATCCCCGCGATCTCAGTCAGGCTGCCCCCAGCGATCCCGGGACCGTCGTGCGCCAGATGATGGACGCTCTCCTCTCTGGCCACCTCACCGACGACGATATCGCCCGCATGCTCAGCCGCCACTCCTTCGCCACGGATGAGCAGTGGAAGACCAATCTGAAGAAAATGCACCAAGCCACAAATGCCACCTTCGTGGTTACAGAACGCGCCGGTCTCACGCCCGATGTCCTTGCCGACCTCACGTTAGGCAATATGAAAATCACCGCGCAGGGCACCGACCAGACCGGTTATCGCGTGGCCCTGCAGTCCATCGGCGCTGCACCTCGCTTGTTTTTCATTACGAAGGAGGAAGGTGTCTTCAGGATTGTGGCCGGGCAGAGCGACATGATGGAGGTCGGCAACCAGGCATTGTTCCTCCTCCACGCAGGCAATGAAGCCGAAGCCCGTGCCCTGCTTGACTGGAAACGCGATCAAATGCACAAAGGCGGCGGAGACGATCCCCTCGACGGGCCTCTCTTTCCCTTGTTCTGGACTTCAGGAGATTCCACCGGTCCCGATGCCATCGAGCGGGCTGCCGCCGCCCTCATGGCCGCGCAGATGGACATCTCCGCTATGCTCCCCGAGATTGAGTCGAAAGCAAAAGCGTCCAGCGACAAGAGCAAGGTGGATCCCTCCGCGCTCAATCTTCTGCTCGCCGCAGGGTATCTTCGCGCCGGCAAGCCAAATCTCGCCTGGCCCGCCATCGAGGCTCTGCTCAGGGCTTATCCGGATTCAGTCACGGCCGCTCGTCTTGCAGGCGAATATTATCGCCGTGTTCAGAATTGGGCAGCGTGGGATGCGATGCTCGCGCCCCAGGTCGAAAAGCATCCGGGCAATCGCGAATGGCTCCTTCTCAAGTCTTATTCTCAGCAGTCGCGTGGCGACTGGGCGGCGGCGCAACATACGATGCGCCAGGTCCTCGATGGCGGCCAGGCAACCGCGACCGACTACAACTCCTACGCCTGGAATGCGCTCTTCGAAAGCAAGCCGGAGGACGATGCCCTCCGCGCCGGCCAGCAAACGACCGCCATGAGTCAGAACTCCGATTTCGCCAGCCTGCACACGCTCGCCTGCCTCTACGCCGTTTTGGGGAAAACCAGGGAAGCGCGTCAGGTGCTGCTCCAGGCCATGCAGGCCGGGAGTCTGGCCGAGCCGGATCCCGAAGTGTGGTTTGCCATGGGTCTCGTTTACGAGAACGACGGCTTGTCCGATGCGGCCATCGCGGCGTATCGGCGCGTCGAAAAGCCGGACGCGCCTCTCAATCCAACCGACACCTGGGTTCTGGCGCAAAAACACCTTCAGCAGTTGCACGCCCTCTGATCAGCCGATCGTTGCGGTGATCGGAATCGCGGTCACCGCACCGGCGCCTCGCTCCCAGGCACGATGCGCGACGTCACCTCCATCCTGTGGTAGTTGCGATAGGTCGCCCGAAACGACCAAACCATCATGTGAAAGGTCCCGGAACCACTGACATTGCGCATCGTGATTGCCGAAGGCATCCAGAAAATCTCATCGCCAAGCGAGACCGGCGCAAAATCCGCCACAATTTTCCGCATTCCGATAACCGGCGGCGCATCCGAATCACCCGCGACGATGACGTGGCGCGGCGTGGAGATCTCCAGATGCGTTACCTGCATCGAGGCAGGATCGACATACGCCCATCCCTGGCTCTTCTCCTGAAGAAAACAGCCTGCGGCATTCTGCGGATTGAGAATCGTGGCGAAATGGATGAGATAGGGGTCCGTCCGCCTGATCCGCTCGCCCCGCTGCAATTGGTACTTCATGCAGGCCGTCTGATTCTGGGAGACTACGGCAAGTCCGCCCTCAAAGATTCCGCTTAACACACTCGGTCCGTCCATCCTTTGTGAAGTCGGCGGTTTGCCGTTCACGCTCCTGATCTCGCGCGACTCTGCGAGAGTCGTCGTGTGGTCTGGATTCGCCGTCCTCTTCAGTCGGAAGACCGAGTCCGTGACCGTCTTCTGATCGGGTGGGTTGCGCCCCACTTGCGATGACAGAGCATGCTCATCGCAAAAGAAGTTCGGAACGCCGCGGTCGTAATGTCTCAGATTCGTTTCCAGCCGCTGAAGAATCTCGTCCAGACTCGGCGTTCGCGTCCGCTGCCCATGAAGCGCCGCCCCAGCAAAAGCAACAAGCAAAATGGCCGCGCAGTATCTCCGCATCAATATAGGTTCCCGAACATATAGACCCACAGCTGACAAAACCGTAATCGTCCTTTCCCAGCCTCGCCGGCATCCCGGCAAACCCGTCACAGATCGTATTGACCTGACGAGTTGAACCATATAAATTCGGAATATCGTTCGTGCTGTCCCTGTAGCTTCTCGTCCCGCTCCCGGATCTCCATTCGCTTCGGCCCGAACAGAATTGAGGCCTTACCTCCCCCGGAGAATGCATGCGTCTGCGCTGGTTCGCTGTGTTTGCCCTGCTCGCGACCCTCTGCAGCATCACAGCCAGCGCCCAGATTGCCGCTGACCTGCGCGGAACCGTTCTCGATCCCTCCGGTCACGCCGTGCCACACGCTCAGGTCGACCTCACCCAGGCGGCCACCAATATTCACCTGTCCACAGTGACTTCGGCCTCAGGGGATTATTCCTTCACCAACCTCACGCCCGGCGTCGATCGCCTCGACGTCACCGCCCCAGGATTCGCCCACCTCACCCGCTCCGGCGTTCAGGCCATCGTCGGCCAAACCGTCCAGCTCAATCTCACCCTCACCCTCGGCGAAAACCGGCAAACCATCCGCGTCACCGACGACGCGCCCATCCTTCAGTCCCAAACCAGCAACATCGCCACCAATATCGCCGGATCCACCGTGATCGCGATGCCGCTCAACACGAGAAATTTCGTCCAGCTCGCTACCCTCGC
>DASZYN010000761.1:0-1661 GCA_035545435.1 Acidobacteriaceae bacterium
TGCGCGGCTCCTGCCGTTCCCTCCAGCCCTGATCTCCGGCCAGACGATGATGACCAGCTCCCGGACAACAGGTTGCTTGCGCCCGGCGCTACGCCCGGCTTGCATGGCACCTGGAGCGGGACACCGACCACTTTCCCCTGAATGTACGGCGGACTGAGCCGCTCACGCCCCATCGCCTGCCAGGAAGAAAGAGGCGATGGGGCTTTTCTAGCTCGTCCTTCTACACAACGGCGCCGGGTTCAGGCGAAACGCCAGAGATGGTCGGCGGTGCCGTTGTCATCGAATTGCACAACCTGCGCGCTGTTAGCCGTCGACATGTTGCTGACCCCCAGGACTTTGCCGCTGTTTTTGTTCTGGAGGCGGAAGTAGGTACCGCCGCCGGCGCGCAGTCGCCAGAGGTGATCGGCGGTGCCGTTGTCGTCATACTGCACGACGTTGACGCTGTTGGCCGTGGACATGTTGCTGACTCCCAGCACCTTGCCGCTGTGCTGATTGCGAAGACGGAAGTAGCCGCTGGCGTCGGGCACGAAGGTCCAGAGATGGTCCGTTGTGCCGTTGTCGTCGAACTGCACGACGTTGGCGCTGTTGGCCGTCGACATGCCGTCAACCCCCAGGACTTTGCCGCTGTTCTGATTCTGAATGCGCACCGGGCCATCGGGAATGAAGCACCAGAGATGGTCCGTGGTACCGTTATCGTCATACTGCACGACATTGACGCTGTTAGCCGTGGACATATTGCTGACTCCCAGGACTTTGCCGCTGTTCTGGTTCTGGATGCGCACATACCCATCGCCGTTATCGATCCAGCGCCAGAGATGATCGGCGGTGCCATTATCGTCGAATTGCACGACGTTGGCACTGTTGGCCGTCGCCATGCCATCAACCCCCAGGACTTTGCCGCTGTTTTTGTTCTGGATGCGGAAGTAGCCGTCCCCATTGTCCAGCAGCGCCCAGAGATGGTCGGCGGTGCCGTTGTCGTCGTATTGCACCACCTGCGCGCTATTGGCCGTGGACATATCGCTGACGCCCAGCACCTTGCCGCTGTTCTGGTTCTGGAGGCGGAAGTAGACGCCTGTCCAGGACCAGGCGTGCGCTCCTGAGCCGCTGCCGATGGTCGGGAAACAGGAGATGCGCAGGCGGGCGGCTCCCATGGGGATGAGCGTGACTGTCCGGGCAGGCAGACTGGCGAGTACGGGGCTGCTCTGCAGAGGGGTGACGACGTTCTGATCGTCGGCCTGCCAGTCAGCGATCTGCTGCGCCTGAACCTGCATAGTAATGGGGGTCGTCTGCTGGGTGAAAGGATTGGCGGAAACGGCCCCGGACTGACGCGTGACGGTGAACGACTGCGCCGGGTTGCTGCTATCGAGCACCAGCCCGTAGTTCCAGGCCGTGGTGGGCGTGACCTGATATTCGGGAACCTGGGCAGTGCTATTGTTGATGAGGGTGTAATCTTCGCCGATCTGTAAGGCAAAGGTCAGCGGACCGTAGTTGACCGAGACGGCGTTATGGTTGTTCGCCCAGGTCTGCACACTGGTCTGCATGGGCAGTTGCAGGGTGACGGTATCGCCGCTGGCCCAGGTCCGATTGATGGTCACGAAGGCGGGGCCGGCGCTGGCGGAGACGCTCTGACCGTTGACGCGCAGCGCTGGCCGGGTACACCA